>SKNI01000509.1 GCA_007120615.1 Myxococcales bacterium
AGGCGCAGGCGGTTGGCATACTTTCTCTGCCAGAGGTCGTTCCATCTCTGATAGGGGATCGTCGGCAACTCCTGATGCAGAAGATCCGCCAGCATCAAGGCGCTCTCCATGGCCATGGCCTGCCCGTCGCCCGCCAGTGGTGCGATCATGCCGGCGGCGTCCCCGACGTAAAGAATATTTTGAGAGGAGCGCTCTTTTAAAGTCAGCGGAATCTGAGCGATGGCCAGAGAGTCGTCGTCTCGGGCCTGTAGCGTCGAGAGTCGTCTGGCCAGCGGTGATGTGCCCTGACTCAAGAAACTCCAGACCCTTTCGGCGTCGATTTGCTCCAGTGCTATCAGATCTTGATCGAAGATGGTGCAGACGTTGACGATTTCATCTTCGGCGTAGCTGACCCCGCAATAGCCGCCCCGAAAGGTGTGGAGTTCGACCAGACCAACGAGAGGGGGCAGATCGTTATCTTCTCGATCGACTCGGACCGAGAAATGGCGCTTAAAGGCTACATAAGGAGAGCGACTCTGGAAGAAAGGGCGGTGTAATTTTCGATCGAGCCGACTTCTTCGCCCGTGGGCGATGATGACCACCGAGGCCCGGATTTTGCTCTGGCCTGTGGAACCCGAAGGGCGAAGGGTGAGCACTTTTTTGCCGCCTCCAAGATCTTCGACGCTTCGCACGTCGACGCCGTCGTGGGCTCGAACGCCCAGACTTTTTGCGTGGTTGAAGAGAAAGGCGTCCAACTTTCGACGGCTCAGGCCATAGCCCGTGGCGGGCAGTGGCAGGTTCAACTCTTGTCCCCGAGCCGTGGTCATTCGCGTTCGGGTCATCTCGGAGGGGGCGAGAGCCAAGAATTTCTGCAGGCAGCCAAGCTCCTCGATGCAGTGGATGACCTCGGGCGATAAAAACTCTCCACAGACTTTATTTCGAGGAAAGCGGTCCTTTTCAAAGAGGGAGACCCCATGTCCCATCCGGGCCAACGCTGCGGCCAGCGTCGAGCCGGCGGGCCCGGCTCCGACGACGGCGATCTCCGTCTTTTTGGCGATATTCACGGCGTATCTCGGCGAATGATCATCTGCCAGCGAAAAAGCGGCGTCCAGTTGATCTCCGGGACCGGCAGGCCTGCGCGGTCGGCAAGTTCTCGTAGCTCACGCCTTTTGAAGGCTCGTAATACGGAGACCGGTCCATCATGTCGAACGAGCCGGTTTCGCGAGATCAAAGGAAGGAGCACACGGCTTCCATAATAGGCGATGGGATGGCGGTGAAGATCATTTATCACCAGGCCAACCGTGCAGGTATCGTACATCTTGCGCAGGACCTCAACGGCCTCCCGGTCGTTGAAGTGGTGGAGCACCAGAGCGGCGTGGACGATATCAAAACGGTCGTCTTCGGGGATCTCAAAGACGTCTCGAAGTTTGACCTGAATATTGTGGAATCCCACCGATTGTTGCCGGGCATATTCGACGGTGGCGGGATGGATATCGATGCCTTCGATATAGGCGTCCAGTCCCCGGCCCTCGGCCCAGATGGCCAGTCGTCGGGGGGTGTCTGCGGAGCCCGTTCCCACATCGAGAAGTGAGAAACTCCGGCGATCTTCCAGAAGCGCCTCCACTCCGCCAATGCTCGGTCCGTAGCCTCCAAGGAGTCCGTTCACCCGGGCCAGGCCGTCGAGACCGTCCTGCAATTCACGATGCTCCACATAAGGATCATCCATCAACTCGTCGAGTTCCGATCGACGGGAGAAGTCCAGGGCTATTCCCGGTGATTTTTGCTGGCTATGTTGCATATCACTTATCTTTTGAGGACGAGGACGTCCGCGCTCTTTATTTTACTGGAGCCAGAACGGCGCCTTCCATGGTCAGCCCCGGTCCGAATCCGATCATCATCAGATTATCGTCCTCGGGAGCCCGCCGAAGCTGACGCTCCAGCACAAAGAGCACCGTGGCGCTCGACATATTTCCAAATTCACTGAGGACGCTGCGGGACAATTGGACGTCTTCCTCGTCGAGTCCGGCGCTGTCGCGCACGGCGTCGATGATCCTCGGTCCACCCGGGTGAACGACCCACCCGTGGATATCGTCCTTTTTCATCTCGGCGCGGTCCAGCACGGTGTCGATAAATTGGGCTCCACCTTTAAGCAGGGTGGCCGGGATCTCCACGTCGAGGACCATCGTAAAGCCGTGGTCGCCGATATGCCATTGCATCTGATCGAGGCTGTCGTGGGTGATATGACAATGACTGGTGACCACATCTCTGTGGCCGCCGTCAAAGCGGTCACATGCGGCATATACGGCGGAAGCAGCCCCGTCTCCGAAGAGGCAATTTCCGATGATCGCCTGGGGCTCGAGATCAGCCTGATAGTGAAGCGTGCAGAGCTCCACACAGACCTGAAGGACCACGGCGTCGGGCTCGGCTTTGACGATCTGATCGGCCATGCGCAGACCGTTAAACGCTCCGTAGCAGCCCATAAAACCGATGATCGTGCGGCGGGTGTCGGGGCGAAGACCGAGGCGCTTTACGAGCAAGATATCGGGGCCCGGGGCGTAGAGACCGGTGCAGGTCGTCACGATGAGATGGGTGACCTCTTCGGCAGCGATGCCGGCGTCGGCCAGACTCTTTCGAGCGGCCTCCTCAGCCATCTCGATGCTCATCTTCTCATAGAGTTCCATCCGCCGAGCGGTGGTGGGAAAGGGGGCGAGACGCCAATTTTTCGGAAAAAAGCTAAACGCCTCCGGGTCGCTCAACGTGAAATCCTCGATCACGCTATAGCGCCGGTCGATTCCACATCCCTCATGGATGGAGTCCAGAAAGAGCAGGCCCCGATCCAGCTCCGCCTCGGTGGCGCGGGCTTCGATGACCTGGGTCATAAACCGGTGAGAGTGACGCTGGGTGGCCGTATAAGGCGCAAGTGAGGTTCCGATACCATAGAGGCGGGTTTGCATAAATCTGAGTCTCCCGGGAGATAATTGCAAATGGGCGCGCCTAAATCTCGGGCGGGTTCTCAGAAAGTCAAACGGTTTGGTCTGGATTAGCGAATCCCCTCAAAAATACGGGCCGCCAGATAATCGGTGACCACCGGGTGGGACCACAGCGGGGTTCCACTGCTCTCGGTCTCCCGAGGTGCGGCCCGGCCCTCCAGGAGCGCGTCG
>SKNI01000129.1 GCA_007120615.1 Myxococcales bacterium
AGGCTAACCGGTCTCGGGTGAGATGTCAGTAACTTCTCGACTAATCCAGGCTAGAAGTCTGATCGCAATGCGAATACGGTGAGCTTCCCTTGTTGACGGTGTACACGGAGCCTGTCGGTTCTCGGAACGCGGACGCGCCTTCGCATCAGGTGAGAAGCGCCGGTTGCTCAATGCGGACGGGGACGTCCGCTCCGACTACCCGCCGTGTTACGACAGCGTTCGAGAGTGAGGATGACCATGGCAAAATCCAACCAGGCCAAAAACCTATGCTACCGGGTTGAAGTGACTTCGGAGATCATTGAGAGAGTCTCTACGGATCTGGTGTCAGCCATGATCCGACAGAACGACCAAATCTCGCAACGAATGCAATTACCAGGCAAACTCGGCACTGCAGCTTCCGACCGATGGGTCCGTCGCATCTGTATTGGAGGCTCGGTCGTAATGGCCGCTTTATCCGCGCTTCTCCTGATGTGGAGTCTTGCGACCGGCCGTCCCTGGCATCAATTCTTGATCAGTCTTTTGGGCTTTATACTGCTCGCCACCCTGATCGCTCGTCTCTGGACGGACTCCCTATTTCAGAAGTTCTTTCAATGGACTGACTCTCGGCTCGAAGAGGCCGCATCACGAGCGTTGTGTCCGATGAAGGAGGCCGCTCCATTTTTTATCGAATATGAGATGGAAAAAAACACGATAAAGACCCGCTGGTACAAGGAAAGCGATACCAATACTGGCTCACCTCAGGAAAGGGTATTGCGCGAGGGAAGCGTCACAATCAAGGAAGGGCAACTGGCTCTCTTTGGCCTCCACTCAGTGATGATATTCTCCCGTCGTAGCGCGCAAACCCCGTCGGGCCTCCTTCTCTTTGACGACCCCGAGAAATGGCGTGAGTTACGAATTCGCATCGAAGAAGCCGGTATGGACTTAAAGGAGATACCCCGGGACTCCCCACGAAGTTCGCGCGCGTTTCGCAGGGCTCATGGGCTGGAGGAGTGAGCCGAGGGGATCGAAACCGGCGAGACGGTTTTTGATGAGTAATAGACCGAATCTTGATGGAATGAATCTCGGAGTTGACTACTTTTTAAAAAGTACGTAGTAATTGTCGAGTAGAAAGGTAGGGTATCTTGCCCAATACTTGACCAGAGTAGTCAAGAATAGCTTATGAGACTTTCAAACCGCACCATATACGGCCTCCGGGCCATCGTCGATCTGGCGTATCACGGCAGCGATGAGCCGGTTCAGGTTCGCGAGATCGCGGAGCGCGGTAAGATACCGAATCGATTTCTGGAGCAGATCTTTCAGCAGCTGAAGAAAGCAGAAATCGTGGCCAGTAAGCGAGGTCCCGGGGGCGGATATTTTCTGGTGGCTCGGGTCGAAGATCTCAGTTTGGCGCGAATATTTGAAGCTCTTGAGGACCTGCCGGAGTCGCCGGAGGTAGCTCAGGCTGCCGAGAAGGGAGATGCCATTGACGGGGCCGCGCAGATCGCCGATGCAGTCTGTCGCGAAGTGGTGGAGCGAATGGTAGAGGTGCTCGCCGAGATTACGGTCGCCGATCTGGTGGAGCGCGGTGAGGAGCTGGGATTGCCCCGGCAGTGCTACGAGGGATTTGTTTATGTCATCTGAAGTGCAGCCTTCGGAAAATCGAAGCCCGGTGGTGGAGCGAATCGATGAATTGGTGGGCAATTCGCCGCTGGTTCGATTGAGCAACCTTGGGAGTACGGAAGGGGCTCCGATCTACGTGAAGATGGAGAACCTCAATCCCAGCGGAAGCATTCGAGACCGCTATATCGCAGAGATCCTGGAGCGCGCGGTAGCGGCCGGGATGTTGATGCAAGACGATACGGTGGTCCTGGCGGGGCTTGATGACTCGGCGGCGGCGGCGGCGATGATCGGTGGCATTCTCGGGGTTAAGACCCGGGTATATGCGCCAGAAGATGCCAGTCAGCGCCTGCTTCCACTGATCAGAAAATACGGCGCCCATGTGGAATGGACCCCCACAGAAGGGGGGCTGAAATTGGCGGTAGAGAAAGCGGCCGACTGGTCGCGAAAGGGCGCCGATCGGATCTATGTCGACGGATATCGTCGCGAAGCGGTTCGAGATGCCTATTCCGGGATAGCAGCAGAGATCTTACAGGCGCTAAAGGGAAAGAAGTTGGGGGCATTTATCACTTCCGTATCCACGGGAGGAACCTTTCGCCATGTGGCTCGAGAATTGCGCGAGACCCGGCCGACTCTCAATGTGGGGGGAGCGATTCTGGGGGAGCTGGAGTTGCCTGATTTTAAAGAGCATCAATTCAATTCATTGCAGCGGTTTTCAGTAGCCGAGGCATTTTCGATGCGCGATAAAATCGCTCATGCCGAGGGGATTTTAGTAGGACCCAAGGGGGCGGCGAGTGTGGGATTGGCGTTGGAGTTGCAGCGTCGACTCTCGCCGCAGGAGGCCATCGTGGCTCTGAATCCCGATTCCGGACAGCGATATCTGGGGTGGGAAAAAATGATTGAATATAGTGGGCGATCGACGCCGAGTTGATTCGCCGAAATAAGGATCGTCGATAAGGCGATAGAGCAGTCTTTAAGGAGACAAAATGAGCGTACAGGTCCGAATTCCAACCCCCCTTCGTAAATTCACCGCCGGTCAAGAGATCGTCAGCGTTGACGGAGAAACCGTAGGAGAAGCATTGGCCAACCTGATGAGTGAACATCCGGAGTTGAAGGCCAAGATTTTCGGCGATAACGGAGAGATTCGTCGATTCGTCAATGTCTTCGCCAACGATGAGGATATTCGTTTTCAGGAGAAGATGGATACGAAGTTGAGCGACGGTGACCAGGTCTCGATCGTTCCGGCGATCGCAGGAGGAAGGTCGTGAGCAGTACCCATCCAGCATGGACGGAGCGATTGGAGGCGCGTCATCCGCCGCAACGTCATGAAAAGTTGTTGGATCTCATCGGGGAGACCCCCTTGCTTCGTCTGAGGCGACTGGTATCTGATCTGCCGCCGGAGGTGGAAGTATGGGTAAAGTTGGAGAGCATGAATCCCGGTGGATCGGTCAAAGATCGGCCGGCCCGTCAGATTTTTCTCGATGCCTTTGAGAAGGGAGACCTGGGAGATGGCAAGATCCTCATCGACGCCACCAGCGGCAATACGGGAATCGCTTATTCGATGATCGGTGCGGCGATGGGGGTGGAGGTGCATCTGGTGATGCCCAAAAACGTCTCTCCTCAGCGAAAAGATATCGTGGAGGCCTACGGGGCCAAGATCATCTACTCCGATCCGATGGAAGGAAGCGACGGGGCGATTCGACTGGCCCGGCAGCTGGTGGATGAGGATGAGAAGGGGCAGTATTTTTATGCCGACCAATATCGAAATCCCTCCAACCCACTGGCTCATCAACTGACCACGGCGCCCGAGATCTGGAGCCAGACCAATGAACGAGTGACCCACTTTGTGGCGAGCACGGGAACGTCGGGCACGATCATGGGGACCGGGCGAGGGTTAAAGAAATTCAACTCCGAGATCCAGATCATCGGCGCCCAGCCCTCGGATGCATTTCACGGCTTGGAGGGCCTAAAGCATATGCCCAGCAGTATCGTCCCCGAGATCTATGAGGAAGAAGAACTCGACGGAGTTCGCTGGATTGACACGGACGAGGGCTGGGATATGGCCGATCGATTGGCCAGTGAAGAAGGGATTGCCTGCGGAAATTCGGCAGGGGCCAACGTCGTGGCGGCGCTAGAAGTGGCCGGTGAGCTTTCTCAAGGTGTTGTAGTTACCGTGATTTGCGATCACGCTGATCGGTATTTTGGAGAATAAAGTGATGAAGAAATGGACCGATAAGAAGTGGACTCCCGAGATTTTGACCGACCTGGTCCAATGGCTGGAAGATGCCTATCCCAGTGAGGGCTGCGGTCTGATCCTGGAGAATGAAAAAGGCCAGTGGCGATTTCAGGAATGTGAGAATGTGGCCGATCGCTATCACAAGGTCGATCCGGTGACGTTTCCGCGGACCTCCAGGGAGTTTTATATGATCGACCCCCGGGAGTTTATGCGAGCAGAAGACCGGGGAGAGAAGGTGGCTGTGATCGTTCACAGTCATCCCGACGTGGGAGATTATTTCAGCCCTGAGGATATCGCGGCGGCTCTGATGCCCCGAAGTTCGGAAGAAGAGAAATTGGAGCCCCTCTATCCGGGTACCGACTATCTGGTGGTCTCGGTGCGCAAGGCAAAGGCAGACGGGGCCAGTCTTTTTCGCTTCCATGAAGACAACGAGAAATTTGCCCGAGTTGCCCGGTTGAACAAAGAAGAACTCCGCGACAAGGTCAGTAGCAAAGCGGTGCGGGCAGAGACTGTGGCGTAGCATCGGAAGGTCCTACAACGAGGTGTCCCGTCAGGACGGCGTCGGCGTACACCGAGGCGCAGCGAAAGGGCGCGACCCGGTCGCGACACTCTATATTTCCCAGGCTGAACAGATCGCCTCCGGCCTGGGGAGGACGATCCAGGCATTCATCTACATTGGCGCGGGGGAGGGCAGCAGAGGTGGCGCAGTAGGCCCGTCCAAGGCGGACGAGTTGACGCGATGCCGAGCAGGTCAATTCGGGGAATCGGGTGCTCTCGGCAGTCGCGTGAGAAGCGGCAGTGAACTGGCGAGCGACCAATCGAAGATGCCCTCGCAAGAGCGCTTCTACGGTGAGGGTGTCCGTGCTTTTCTGATCACCAACCGTGAGAAGTGCATCACCGGTATGAGCTTCGAGGAATCCGCTTACCGGGTCGAGGGCCCACCAGCCGAAGCGATCCACGTCGTCGTCCTGTACGGAACGAAGGGGAGTGAGGACGAGTAGACTTCGGCGCCGGATCTGGTGGCGTATGGTGTCCTTTGTGGAGTCGTCGGCTTCGACATGGTTCAAACGGTCCAGTGAGCGCCCGTCAATGGTGGTGATTGGAATGGACTGGCTGGTGGCGCCGCGAAAGAGCTTATCCACCGTGGCCACTTCGCCTCCCCCGTAGGCTTGCAGCATCTCGCCGATGAGTTGGTCGCGGAGCCGACCGTACATTCCCAGAAAAGCGGGCCCGGCGATGGCGGGAATTCCCGTTCGGGGGAGGGCGTCGATGCGGTCGGAGTGCAATTGCAGATCGACCAGGAAGCGGTCGTCGCGACGGAGGATCCCGGTGGTAATCACCCGGGGCCGAGTCAATACCGGAGCGACTCCGAAGGATTCTCCAATCTCGGCGGAGGTGCGATCCAGAAGATGAGCAAATGAGAAGGACAGGGTGGTGCCCAGGTGATCGAGAATGGCGTTGGTTTGTTGGCGATGCTGGCTGCCGGTTTCATCGGACTCGGGTTGCTCTTTTTGTAGCCACTCATCGAAGCTGTCCAGGGCATCGCTGGTGTTGGTGCCGGCCAGAGCGCGGACCTGATTGATCGAGGTCCAGCCGGGGATGATGGCGATCGAGAAATGCTGGAGATCAAAATCAAAGATATCCGTTCCCTGATCTCGTTTGTATAGGGTCTGCTGCCACCGGGTTTCTCGTTCTCCCATTCGCATACTGTAGCGCAATTCTAATTCCTTCAACGAAGCCACAGGAATGGACTGGCCACGAGAACTCACACCGTCGACGGTGAGCACCGGCCGATGACCGCGTCGTCGGGTGGCGTCTTCTTCAAAACTGAGCGATAGGGAGCGATAAGCATACCGCGGGAGGGGGCCGGCGATGGTGAGATGGTCGATGCTCTGCCCGTCTTCGAGATGGCCGACGAGTTTGACCTCCATGGTCGTGCGATATTGGGCTGGAATCTCGGCGTGTCGGTCTTGAGAAGTGGCTGGAGTCATGCCGAAGGCAGGAGCGGCGATGGGGTCGAAGGGGCGATATTCTTCCCGGACGAAGGCCTCCAGCCAGAGGTGATCTTGCATCGACTGGATAACCGAGGACCGCACAGTATTTACCGGCTCGGAGAACGTACGTGCTTCCAGGTCAGCACCGCCAAAGAGGGTTCTGGAGCCGAGGGAAGTCCCGAGAATTCGCTCGGCGTCGTCTCGATGAAGCCGGCCGGTGACGAACCGATACTCGATCCCCGCTTCCTCGAGCATGGCGGCGGCGAGGAGGGTCTGGTCGACCGAATTTGCCGCACGAGCGATCAAAGTTCCCTCGGCTCCTCGCAGGGAACCGGAATAGGGCTCGAATTCAATATTTTCTCGAATCCACCCGAAGATATCACCCGCCGATCGAGGGGGAGTGACCAGGCGCAGGGCGTCGCTGACGGTCAGGGGATGATTTCGATCGCGGGCCGCCGATAACCCTTGAATCTCGGCTCGAAGTTCGGAGGAGAGAGCCCTCAAGGCAGCGGCCTCATCGGAATCCAGAGGTTTGACGGTGGGAGCCTGGGTTTCTTCGTGGGAAGCCTCGGAAGCCTCGGAAGCCTCGGAAGCCTCGGAAGCCTCGGAAGCCTCGGAAGCCTCGGAAGCCTCGGAAGCCTCGGAAGCCTCGGCGGGAAGGTCAGAGGCCAGCGCCAGTCCTGGAGACCAGAAAAATGAGGCCAGGACCAATGCAGTCACATAGCCGATGATAGGTGAAGGTGCACCCATGATACTCCAACAGGTAATCGAAATTTATACCTCTTCGGATCGAGTACCGTAACAACCGAGACCGCCAGGATCAAAATTTCTTCTCTGTTTTACTCGACGGTGTCTGACGTGGCAGTGCCCGGCCCGTTCGCCTTGAGAAGAAGCGAGTCCGGTAGAGCACCTGTTGGGACAAGGGAGGGTTGATCTTTTTCGTTCATCTCCACCCGGGCGATCGCGGTGGTGGGGTCGTGCTGAAAGAGCAAGAGCCAGTCGTTTCGCACGGCGTGATAGAGAATCTCCTGCTTTTCTTCCACTGTCGCCAGGGGCTGGAGGTCGTAGCCCATCACATAGGGGCCGCGCAGATGAGAGGTGGTGGGGACGAGATCTGCCAGAAAGACATAGGTGGCGTCGACGCAGGTGATTTTGACGATCTGCATCCCAAAGGTGTGACCATGACAGGGAATGACCTCGATTCCGGGCAGAATCTCATCGATTCCATCCACCAATTCCAGGGGTGGGGCGTCGGCGTCTTCTAAAAAGGAGAAATCCTCCGATCGATAACTTCCCCCGTCGCGGGCACTCGGCTGGTGGGCCCAGCCCCAGTTTCTGCGCTGTACCCAGTGTCGAGCGTTGGGAAAGGTGGGCCGAAGGGCTCCACTCTCGTCGGCGGTGGTCAGTCCCCCGACGTGGTCAAAATGGAGGTGGGTCAAGATGACATGATCGATATCTTCAGGGCCAAGATTATGTCTGGCCAGGGCCTGCTGCAGTCCCGGGTCCTGGCTATCGATGCGGTAGATTCCTCGCTCCCTTTCGGACCAGCGAGTGCCCATTCCAACGTCGATGAGGATGGTGCGGTCGGGATCTCTAATCAAAACGCAGCGAGCCGACATGTCGATGCGGTTATTTTCGTCCGGAGGATTTGTTCGTTGCCAGAGGGGGCGCGGGATGATGCCGAACATTGCACCGCCGTCGAGTGCAAAATCAGCTTCCCGAAGCAGCAGGATCTCACGATTTGAGGAAATGATAGAAGTCATGGAAGACCGGGGTCCGAAGGAGGAGTAAATAGGATCTCAAATGGTTCGGCGTCGTCGATTGGCAAAGCCCGGGCCGGGCGCCCGTCTTTGGAATCCAGGTAGTGAAGGCCCAGTTCACGGAAGATCTCGGGGATGTCGAAGACCTCGTCGGTGTGGATCAGGTACTCGTAGCGTTGCATCGGCCGGGGTCCCAGATCGGCGGTGAGATGACGAAATCCGGACCGGAGCAGTCCGTGATCATAGGCACGGCTCTCTTCGACAAAAGGATCAGAGAGGAGGGTGACGATCCAGTCTTCGATGGCCAGTGCCCCGTTGCTGTATTTCAATAGCGTCAGATCCAGGGCCAGGGCGATCAAGAATCCTCGATCGTAGGGAAGGCGGGCGCGGTCCACGGGCTGAACGGGGCGCCCGGAGATGATCGGGTTTCGCTGATAAAATTGGGCGGCGGTGGCCAGCTCTTTGCGAATGGTGCGGCGGTCCACAATTCCCAGGCGTCCCAGTGTTTTCAGCGCGATATAATGAGTCACACCCTCTTTGAACCATCGGGTGCGGCCATCGCTCTCGGGATCGGGGACAAGTTGGTGGCCGTTCCAACTGTGAAAGGCTTCATGAGCTAATAAGAGCAGGAGGTCATCGTCGAGCTGCTGCTCAACGGGAAGCTCGAGGATGAAACCCCCGAGGCGCCCCATTCCGCGCAACACATCGGTGCTCTGGTCTTCGGTGGGGAGGAGCACACCGGTGATCTCGTCGTAGATACCAAAACGCTGCAAATAATGGTCTACGATGGTGGCAGCAGCCTCCAGAAAGGGAGCCTGGTCAAATTGAAATTCTCCGGCCAGCGTGATGTTGAGCTCCCCGTGTTCCAGGGTCTGGCGGGTCTGTGTCCAGTCTCCGCCGGCCCCGATGAAGGCATCCCGAAGCCCGCGAACATCGTGGACTACAAACCCGGCGATCTCGAAATCATCCTCTCGATCGAGGAGTGTTTTTAAGGGCCAGGTTCCGGCCACCTTCCATCCCGCCGGGATATGCAATTCCACAGGGATATCACGCAATTGTTCGGCGAGGCCGGCGCTGGGCAGAATTAATATGGTCGGGGCGTACGCGAAGAAGGCCCGCTGATTTTTCCAGGGATGAAATCGATGGGATTCGCTGCGATTCTCGCGGGTGCGAATTCGATAGGAGAGCTCGATCCACTGAATGGATCCTGATTCAACGTCGATCCTCCCGGCTCCTCGATCCACAGCCATCGGCAGGGGGCCGTCGGGGCCGCTGGCGTGGCCCAGGATGATCTGGTGATCAAAGTCCCCGTGGCCAGCCCAGGGGCCGGGGAAGAAAAACGTGGTTCTCTCCGGGGGATTCAGCAGGCGCATTCGGATCGCCAGGGTCTCCTCTCGGGGTTCCAGGTGATACCAGAGCGCGCCGTATTGGAGAGAGATCTCCTCCTCGGCCGTCGGGGCGCCTGCAGGCCGTCCCACCATCTCGTCGGGCTCGTCCATCACCGGGCTCGAAGAGCCGCAGGCGGTCAGGGAGAGGCAAAAAATGATCAGGCAACAAAGAAACTTCACAATGCAGGTCCCATAGTTACCTTGTCGGGCTGGGGGAAAGGTGGTTATATAACCCCCAGATTCAATGACGACGAGGTCGCCAGGCTCATTTCGCTTTCCCCAACCAGGGAAAGGAGAGGAGCTAGAATCAATTCTTGAGTAGAGTTGCCAACACACGTTGTGCACAGCCAGTTAAAGGGACCGTTACCGGAGCCTGTGGGGAAGATGTACCATATATTGATCGTAGATGAAGAGGAACATCTCCTCTGGGCGTTGGAAAGAAATCTTTTTCCCGATCGCCAGGATGTGGAGGTGCACACGGCTGTCTCGGGGGAAGAAGGCCTGGAAATTCTGCAGAAGGAATCCATTGACCTGCTGATCTCGGATATTAAAATGCCGGGAGATGTGGACGGGTTCCAGTTGATCTTGCGGGCCAAAGAGATGGTCCCCGACGCCCGGGTGATGATCATCACCGCCTTTGGGACCAATCGGATCCAGAATTTCGCCGAACGCATCGGTATCTCTCATTATATCGAGAAGCCGTTTACCGTCGATGAATTGCGCAGCGCCATCCGAGAAATCCTCGACGAGAAGGAAGGATTTCAGGGAGTCTTATCGGATCTGGAGTTGACCGATATCATTCAAATGCTCTGCCTTGCGAAGCGAACGGCGCTTTTGCACCTTAAGCATCGCGATCACCGGGGTCGAATCGTCTTCGATGGTGGGGAAGTCGTGCACGCCGAATTCGATGGAGAAGTTGGACCGCAGGCGGTCTACGAGATGCTCGATCTGCGACAGGGCGATATTTTTATGCAGTCGGACTTCGAGCCTGTGGAGCGCTCCGTGGAGATGGGCTGGCAGGACATGCTTCTGGAGGGCGTCAAACGAATCGATGAAAAGCACCTTCAGGAAGAAAAAGACCGCTCTTTGAAGAGGCGATCAGAGGCGGCGGAAGCGGCGCAGTCAGAAGTCTCGGAAATCTCGAAAGCGTCGGAGGCGTCGGAGGCGTCGGAGGTCTCGGAAGCCAAAGACGAGTCCCGGGCGGCACAAGAGAAAGAAGCCAGGCGAACTCGTACCCCGATGGGAATGGGAGTGCCGGCGATGGCCGGGCAGGAGGTCTCGGAGCACTCGGAGTCCACCCTCGAGGAACCAAGTAGTGGCTTGGGCATGCTCTTCTCGGAAGCAGAGATCGAAGAGATGGCCATGGCGAGCGAAGCGGCCGTCGATGAACCAAATGGGATCAGCGACGGGGGACTCAACGGCGAACAATCCGAAGAAGAGTTGGAAGAAGGCTCGGAAGAGTTGGATGAACACTCGGAAGGGTTGGATGAAGCATCGCAGGACCCGGAACCTCGAAAAGAGCCTCCGACCGTCGTTGTGGAGGCCTCGGCCTTCTTAAATCCCAGCACTTCGGAGCGAGAAGAAAAATCTCAAATCTCTTCCGAAGAGCCCCGGCGAACTCAGCAGCCCGGTCGAAAGCGCCACGGAACTTCGCCGGGAATGACGGCGGTTACCGACTCCATGAACGTGACGGAAGAGAGCGGAGAGTTGGAACTCTTTGCCGCTCCCGCGCTCAATGGTCGACACTCGCTCGCCGAGGACAGTATCACGCTTCCCGAGGGCACCAAGGCATCGATGGAAGAATTCGTGCGAGAGTGCCCCGGCTTGAAAGCGACCGCACTTGTGTCGGTAGGAGAGAGCAGTCAGGCCTGCTTCGTAAGTCTCACCACCGAAGGTGATATGGAAGAGGGGGAGATGGCTTCTCGGATGGGAGATTTATTTCTGCGAGCCCAACGCTCGGTGCAAGCGCTAAACGGCGAGGACCGGTTGCACCAGATCCAGCTGATTCTCGACGGCGAGTACGTCCTGGTGGGAGCGATCGAGGATACTCCGTTGATTCATCTGGCCATCGTTAATCGAGATGTCAGCCTGGGGATCGCATTGGTATTGATGCGTCAGCTGGGCCGACAAATCTCCGCTGCCCACCTGCACTGACAACCAAGAGGATCGACCAATGGGTACAACCCTGTTTGAAATGCTACAAGAGTTGTCGGCAAAACTGCCCGGGTGCCTCCATACCAGCGTCGTCGACCAGGATACCGGCCTTGCGCTGGCCTCGGTCTCCGAGAGCGACCCCATCGATGCCGCCGGCGCCGATGCCTATCATAGTGACCTCTACCGATTGACCTCGCTGGCGCTGGAAGGAATGCCGATGAGCCAGGATGTGGAAGGCATCGTATTGTCCAGTGAAGTGGGAACATTTGTCTCGGTACCGGTAGAGGATACCGGTTATCTCTGGCTCGTGGTGACCCGAAAGGACACCACCGTGGGATTTACCCAGGCGATAATGCGTAAAAATCTTGCGAGGTTGGGAGAGAGCCTGCGAGGATTGGTCCACTGATCGGGACCTGAGCGGCACCGAACTCAACGAAAAAGCTGGGCGGCAGTGGTAACGGGAAGGAGAACAGTCACTCGGGTTCCCAATCGGGTATTGG
>SKNI01000400.1 GCA_007120615.1 Myxococcales bacterium
GGTGGTCGACCTCTTCGATGATGGTCTCGAGCTGAGGCATGACGTCGGGGTCGTCGGGATCGATGCCGCGCTCATGGAGGGAGTCCATCAGCATCTCGGCGTTGAGGTTGATGCTGGAGAGAGGGTTTCGGAGCTCATGAGTGATAAGACTGGTCATGCGACCGATGGTAGCGAGGCGCTCCGATTTTAAGAGGGTGGCGTGCTGACTTCGAAGGCGCTCGTCGCGCTCGGCCAGGCGCTGAGCCATGGCGTTGAATTCCTGGGTCAATAAGGTGAGCTCGTCGCGGCCGGCCAGCCTTCGTCGAGGAATCGCGATCGGTCGATAGTCGCCCTCGCCGATTCGTTTGGAGGCCTCCGTCAGTGTAGTCAGAGGACGAAGGGTGATGAGAACGACGAACATAAGGGCCAGGGCGATGACCAGAGCCAGAAAACTCAAGATGCCAAGACCGTATACGCTGCTTCTCTCCGTATCGTCAGCCCGCACCAGGGCGTGATCGATGGCGGCGTGCAACTCGGCGCGCACCGCAGAGAGTCGGGTGTCGAGGCGACGTGCTTCCTCCCGCAACTCATCCTGCAGCTCCTGGATCTGCTCCATATCCATCTCCTCGGTGGACGTATCACCGAGGACCAGGGAGGTAAATTCGATGGTGCGAGCGGCAAATTCTACCCCGCGAAGATGGAGCTCCAATAATTGGGCGTGAATATCGGCGAAGGCCTCCGCCTCGGTGGCGGGGACGTCGGTGAGATCCCGTAAGTCGGCGGTGGTGGCGGCGTCAAAGAAGCGCTCGTCCAGGGAGTCGGGCAACGCGTTGAGCAGTCGAGTCAGCTGAAGAGTTCGTCGAAGGACCGCCGGATCTCGCTCGTTGAGTACGATATGGAAACTCTTGAGGTCATTTTGGATATCGCTCAATTGCAGCGAGAGGGGAACGATTCGATGATTCAACGCTCGCAGTTGCCCGTGCAATAATTGGGTTCGATAGATCCCGAACATCAAGACCGCCGAAAAAATCAGGGTCACGCCGGCGAAAGCGATAAATACTTTTGTTGCGATGCCAAGCCGCATGGATGCAATTCCTAACGCAAAAATCCGAGTGGCGAAAAGCGTGGCCAACGCCCGCTTCTGCCTACCATCGTAGACCTGCAACATACTCTGTGTCGACTTCATGCCCAAAATGAGAGTGGTAAAGAAGTCCGGCGGTCTGCTATCCCCCCGTGGTTGACGGTAAAAATAGGGGCGTGATAGGTAGATTGCTCAGCTGGCCTGGCGACTCACGACGCGTCCTATTCATAGCTGATTTGCGCTGGGAAAATCTCTCTTTCCAAACTTTTCGAAAGTGAGCTTTTGCCTCGCAACGCGAATTCGTGAATAATCCCAGGTGACAGCGAAGGATGAGCGGGAATCAGTGAGGAAAGAAAAGATGACGATGGATGAGATACGAGAGAGCCGGGCGCGGGGACCACGGGGTTGGTGGTTGGCAGTGCTTGTGGCCTGTTTATGCTTTGCCGGTCCGGTCTGGGCGGAGGATGACGCGACGGGAGAGGAGGCGGAGCATGCCGATGAAGAGGCCGCCGAAGGGGAAGAGGAGCAAGGGGAAGCCCGGCGGGCTGACGGCCCGACGCCCCGCCTGTTCATGATGCCCGTTGATAGTCTTCAGGGCGAGATCACTCAGATCGTCACCGAACGAGTCAATGAGTCGACTCGTCGTCAACTCGATTCGGAGCGTCGGCTGGAACTGGTGCCGGGCCTGATGGAGGTCCTTGGCAGCAGTGGGCAGGGGGTGTACGCCCTTATCTCGGAAGCGGAGAGCCAGTACACCTCCGGTATCGGACTACTTCGGGCCGGCGACCATCAGGCTGCCGCCGAGACCCTTCAGAGAGCGGTAGACCTGATGGTAGAAAACCTCTCGGGACTTCAGAATTATAATTTCTTAAGCGACGCGCTCTCCAATCTATCGCTGGCCTATTTTCATTCGGATTTCGATCTCGATGCTCGCCAGAATATGCAGCGGTTCGCTCAGTTAAGGCCGGGGGCAACGCTCGATCCTGAGATTTTCCCCGAAGACTTGCGATCTATTTTTGAAGACGAAGTCGACCGCGTCGAGCGAGCCGAAACCGGGATCTTGACCATCGAGGCTGATCGAACAGGGGCTCAGGTATATATCGACGGAGACCTCAAAGGTGCGACCCCGGTGGTGGTGGAGGATGTTGGATTCGGCCACCATTATATGGTCGTGCGAGACGGTGAGGCGGTCTGGACCGAAGTGATTCGAGTTCGCGGCCGCGGCCAGGAGCAGACCTTTGAGGTGGAATTCGACAGCCTCGGTCAAGAAGATGAGTCTAGTGAGTTACCTGCCTATTATACGGATTTGCAGCAAAATCTTCGCTCCGGCCGCTTCGGACAAGACCTCCATCCGTATTTAATAGAGCTGACTAATCAGACCGGGGCGGACTTCATCGCCTGGGTCCTGCTCGTGCGCGAGGGGCCACGGTATATCGCGGCGCCCTTTGTCTACCGGGCCAGTGATGCAATGGTCATTCAGGGAGAGAATGTAGATTTTAACCTGGAGTTGTCCAATATGCGCTCCCGGGTCAGTCGGCTGTCGGCGATCATCTCCATGGCGGTCTCCGATATGCCCGAGGACCTGGCGGTGGAAGACGTCGATCTAGCTCCGGAGCCCACCCCGGTGGCGACCCCGGAGGTGCCGGAGGAAGAGGAAGAGCCTGAGGAAGTGGCAGAAGTCGATGATCATCCCAGCGACCCGCTGCCGGTTCCGGGGACGACACCTCCGGAGCGGGGTCCTGTTGCAGAATTACCCGATGAGCGAGAGAGGAGTAATACGCTTCGCTATGTTGGCTATGGCGGCGCTGCCGCACTGGCCGGCGGGGCGATCGCGGGAACGATTATCATGTTGGTTCGCGCAAGCGGAAGCTCGGATCCAACCGTATTTGAAGCGGAGGTGGAATGGTGAGGGCGATATCAACGAAAAAATGGATACTCGGCCTGGTGGTGGCGCTGGCGGCAGCGGCTTCTTTCAGCTGTGGCGGTGATGATGGAACCTCTCGCATCTCGGTGACTCTTTTCGGGTGGATCGACGGGGCAGGAGACGGAGAATTTGTCCAGGGCATGCCGGAGTATCCCGCAGCCGACCAGATTCGAGTTCGCATCACCCAGCCCGATGAACGTGTGATTCTCTCGGAAGATGTCTTCCCCATCGTCGATGGGCGGGCACTCTTTCCGGAGGCGTCTGCCGGAGACGGTCTGCGCATGGATTTTGAGATCATCGGAGACTCCAACGTCATCGCATCGGGAGCGACGCCGAAATTCAACGTCGGGGAGTCCATAAGTTACCGAGCATTTCGCACCATGATTTCACCGATTAACGCCTTCGCCCCGGTGGGCTCGATGGTCCGTATCGACGGCTCCAATGAAGAGCGCCTGGTGCCCAGTCGCTTTGACGGGCGGGAATTAGACTCTTCGCTGGGCCGAGTTGGACATACCGCCACGGCTACCGAATCCGGTCTGGTCCTGATTGTCGGTGGTGGGCAGGTGGGAGCATTTCATCAGCCCGCGACGACCCCAGATCTTCAGGGCGTAGTCGGCGATATTCAACTCTTTGATCCGGCGACCGGCTATTTCACGGAATTGGCCGGCGATGATGAGGCCCGCCGTTCCAGCACCGTTGGAGCGGACCGCCTTCAGGTCCCGCGGGCCTTTCACACGGTGACGGCTCTGGGAGACGACCGCTTCCTGGTGGTGGGGGGCTATACGCAGGGCTCCACCTCCATCTCGGCGACGGACTCCATCGAGATCATCAATTTGAATGCCAGCCCCGGCGCTCGGGTTCAGCCACTGACAGATGCCGCTCAGAGCCCCATGCTCCTTCAGAATCGGCGGGCCATGCATACCGCGACATTGCGAGAGAGCGATGGGCGGGTGGTTATCGCCGGAGGGCGAAGTGGAAATGAGGTTCGAAATACCTTTGAAATCATCAACCCCAATCCTCAGAACCCGCTTGTAGAGGGTGGATTGTCCATGAATTCAGCTCGAGTGGGACATAGTGCGGTGCTGATGGGCGATGGAAGTAGCGTATGGCTTCTGGGAGGCCGCACCGATACGGAAGTACTGGGCTCCACAGAGTTGATCAGCGACGGCGAAAGCGGCACCTCCAGCTCTGCTACGGCCAACTTGCAACGACCACGCTACGGAGCGTCAGCCATTTTCATGGGACCTTCGGTCAATAATTTCATCCTCCTGGCCGGTGGATTTACCGGGTTGACCAGCGGAGCGACTCGAAATTACGAGTTGGGGCGACCGGATCGAGAAGAATTTCTTACCGATGGCTCCTGGCAACTCTCTGAGGCCCGAGGCAACGCTGCTCTTTTTGAGCTGCCCCAGTCACGAGAGCTCCTTCTCATCGGAGGTCTGAACCCGGATTTCCAGATCGTCGGCAATGCAGACCGGTTACAATTTCAAGGATTGGACGCTGCCGTTCCCTTTTCCGTTGACGCTTCTGCCGGTTCGATGTACCGACTGCGCAGTGGATTTGCCACGGCGCCTGTATCCAATGGCAGATACCTCATCACTGGCGGGCAAGGCCAGAATGAGGCCGCTCGCCAGGACGCAGAGTATTTTAATCCCCGTGACCCCGTGTTGCCCCGCAGATAGTTCGCAGGTGATAGCAAGTAGGAACTCGAAAAACTTTACTCCTTCGCTCATGCGTTTCATCGAGGAAGCGAGGGTCTTATTAGGAGAACAACAAGATGGCTGAAGAAGAAGAAGTAGAAAAAGCAACCGAAGAAGCCGGCGAAGAGGAAGCAGAGCCGGAGAAAGAAGCCAAGCAATATAGCGGAGAAAAGATTATGTGCTTCGTCTCCAAGCAGATGGTGGCCATTGAGGACACCATCGAGTTGGAGATCCAACCCCATAAAAAAGTTCGTGTGCTTCCCAAATATATTAAGTACGACGAAGCAAACGCCTGATCTTCACTTCGCGTTTGTTGAAATAAGACCCGGTCCGTTCTGGACCGGGTTTTTTATTTGTAGATTTCTTTCGATCCCACCTCATCCCACACCTCCATCCCACTCCATCCCACGGAGGTATTTAGTCCTGTGGGAAACCAGGGTAAGTCCCTGAAATTGATGATAAAGATGGAGCCTCATCGAGGGCCGGGGTCTTCCGTCTTGATCGCCAGATCGTCCAGTGTTTATGCGCTGAAATAGTTTCTTGACGTGATCGATCCCCCACCTTATAGTGTCCTCAGTGGGATGGTTTCCCATCAGGTGGCACGGGGTGGCTCAATGTGGTTACCCGGTCGAACCAAGGACGGTTCGATTTTGTCAAAATGAACACCAGGGAAGGTTTGAGGTTTGGCGCTTTTGCGTAATTGGATGATGAGATGTTTCGTGGTCAGTATGAGCACACGATGGACGGCAAGGGGAGAGTTAGTGTCCCGGCGCGGTTTCGGGAAGTGCTTACGGAACTCGATGTCACCGGTGAGAATGCCGACCGCATCATTTTGACACGTACCTTCGAGCAATGCCTGGTGGTCTACCCCATGGATCAGTGGCTGAACTTCGAAGAGAAGATTCGCAAGCTTCCGCAGTTCAACCCCCACGTACAACGACTCAAAAGGGTTTATGTCGCCGGCGCCGTGGAGGCTTCGATCGACAGTCACGGGCGTCTGCTCGTGCCGCAGGCAATGCGCGATTTTGCGCAACTGGCTCGAAATTGTGTGTGGGTAGGACAGTTGGATACGATTGAGTTATGGGCCCAGGAGAGCTGGCAAGGTGCTGTGGATGCAGCATTGCAAGATCCGCAGGAGTTGTCGAAAGCGATGGCGGATCTGGGGCTCTAAAGGTTAGAGCTCAAGGAAGAGTGCGCCGACTCGCACCTCAGAGACGGTTGAGACTCAAGGATGAGTCACCCCGGAAAGCTTCAAGGATGAAGACTGGCATTGTCTTTTTTGAGTCAATGCCAAGCCCAGGGAAGGGCGTCTTTCCGGCACAGTAAAAAGAGTTTGTGGAGGTCCCCGTTGGCCGCGAATAAATCTACCAGACAACCTGCCGATAGCTATGCCACTGCGTATCACGCACCGGTGTTGGTGGAGGAAGTCATTAAGTGGCTGGGTGTCACTGACGGTGGAGTTTATCTCGACGGAACGGCAGGCGGCGGCGGACATACTCAGGCGATTTTGGAAGCAAGCGAGCCCGGCGGACGAGTTCTGGCCATGGACCGAGACCCTCGGGCCGTCGAAGAGGTGCGAAACCGATTGCAGGATCAATATCCAGAAAGATTAGTGGTGGTGGAGGCCAATTACGGAGACGCCCCCCGAGTTCTCGAGGAGTTGGGGTGGGCGCCAGTGGACGGTTGGCTTATCGACGCCGGGGTGAGCTCTCATCAACTCGATGAAGCCCAGCGCGGATTCAGCTTTCAGAGCGAAGGGCCGCTGGATATGCGCATGGGGCCTGATGCAATGCCGGTGTCGCAATACCTCGATCAGGTGGAGCAGGAGGAGCTGGCCGAGGTTCTCAAGGAATTCGGAGAGATTCGGGGCAGCTGGGGGATGGCCAAAGCGATATTGGAGGCTCGCGAGGATGGAGCGCTGGAGACGACCAAAGACCTCTCCGATCTCATCGTTCGTCGCAGCCCGCCCAGACATCACCCGAAAGCCAAATCGATTCATCCGGCGACCCTCGTTTTTCAGGCTCTGCGAATTGCAGTGAATCGGGAGTTGACCCATCTGAAGGAGGCGGTGGCGGCGATTCCTGAGGTTGTTGAAGGCGGCGGTCGTGCAGTTTTTATCAGCTTTCACTCCCTGGAGGACCGGATCATCAAGCACGGGTTTCGCCACCTCGCCGATCCCTGCAGGTGTCCACCGGATCTGCCTCGCTGCGGATGTGGAGCGGTCTCCAAAGGTGAGGTTTTGATCAGAAAGCCGGTGACCGCCAGTGATGAAGAAGCTCAAAAGAATCCCCGTGCCCGAAGCGCAAAACTTCGCGCCTTTCAGGTGAGTTGAGAGACAAACCAGCAGATGAGAAGGAAGCGATGAAGAAGTTTTTAAAGAGTCCCATATTCAAAGACGCGGTTTTGGTGTCCAAGGTTTTCGTTCTGGTTGCCATCCCCACAAGCCTGTTGCTCTTGCATGTGTCGAATCAATATCGAATCACGGAAGTGGGCTACGAAATCGCCGATGTGACCGGAGAATACCGACAACTTCTGGAGGAAAATAAGAAGTTGACCGTAGAGGCCCGGGTCCAGGGCCGAAGCGAGAGGGTCGCGGAGGTGGGGCGACGTCAGTTCGGGCTGGAGGAGACGCGCCCCGAACAGGTAATCACCGTAGAATTAGAGAGTCCCGGCAAAATTGAGGAGCACGCAGCCCTCGATACCACGGGAACCACCGGCGGCCAGGCCGCCATTCAATGAAAAGACGTAGAGGAATCGTCCATGCAGCACGTCGGTGACGAGAGGGATCGCCTCTGGCTAAAGGTCCGTATCGGGCTGATTGCGACGGTTTTTGTCGGGGGCTTTCTGGCAGTTTCGGGCCGGGTTTATTATCTGCAGACCGTGGAAGCGGAAGCGCTGCAGGAGAGGACCGCGGTACAGCGCGACCGAGAGGTGACCCGGCAGGCCAGGCGCGGTGATATTCGCGATCGAAATGGGGTGGAGTTGGCGGTGTCCGTAGAGGTGCCGAGCATCTTTGTGAACCCCCGCCGTGTCATTAATCCCCAGCAAGAGGCCCGTCGACTGGCCCCGATATTGGATCGGCCGGTAGCGGAGCTGGTGGAAGTTCTCGACTCCGATCGTCATTTCGTCTGGCTGAAGCGGCAGGCCAACCCCGCCACCGCCGGGGCCATCGAAGAGTTAGCGATTACCGGTGTCGAGATCACTTCCGAGTATAAACGCTATTATCCCACCCGAGGAATCGCCGGACAGCTGCTCGGGTTTGTCGGAATCGACGGGGATGGATTGGAGGGCCTGGAGCGACAATATAACGACGAGTTGGCCGGAGGAACCTACAGCCTCTCGGTCTCTCGCGATGCCCGTGGGCGGGCGATGTTGCTGGCCGATGCGCCGGAGTTTGGAGAGTTTGAGGGAAATAATATTCACCTCACCATCGATGAAAAGATTCAGGCCGTCGCTCAATCGGCCCTGACCGAGCAGATCGAAAAGCATGAAGCCAAAGGGGGTTATGCGGTGGTGATGGATGTCAATAACGGTGATGTGCTGGCGATGGCCAATGCTCCCGATTTTGACCCCAATCGCCTCAGCGATTATACCAGCGGTGATTGGCGGCTTCGAGGCGTGACCGATACCTTTGAGCCCGGATCGGTGTTCAAGCCCTTCTTGCTGGCCGCCGCTCTCCAGGAGCAGACGACGACTCTGGATACCAACTACGATCTGGAGGGCGGACGAATGCGAATCGGGGGGTATACGATTGGAGATGTGAGTCGAAACGACGAGCTCACCTCCGCCGAAATCATTCAGAAGTCGAGTAATATCGGTACCTATAAGATGGCTCGAGAGTTGGGACGGGAGACCTATTACGAGTATTTGAAGGGGTTTGGATTTGGTACCCGGACCGGCATTGGCCTTCGAGGAGAGCAGCCCGGGCTTGTCTGGCCCCCTGATCGGTGGGCGGAGATCACCTTTGCCAATGTATCATTCGGGCAGGGGTTGACGGCGACTCCACTGCAGCTGGCGACGGCGACGGCGGCGTTGGCCAATGGTGGGATGTTATTGCAGCCTCGGATCATCGATGAGATTAGCGATCGGAATGGAACCATCGTCCATCGAGAAGAGCCGACGATGGTTCGACGGATCATCTCCCCGGAGGTGGCCGAGCAGGTGGCCTGGGCGATGAGTCTGGTGACCATCGACGGCGGAACCGGTCAGACCGGAGCGTTGGAGCACTTTACGGTGGCCGCCAAAACCGGCACCGCTCAAAAGGTCGATCCCGAGACCCGTCGCTATGATCCCAACGGATGGATCGCAGGGTATGTTGGGTTTGCCCCGGCGGAGCGGCCCGAGGTGGTGGTCGCCGTCTTCATCGACGAGCCTCAGACCAGAATTCGCTACGGCGGGGTGGTCGCCGGTCCGGCGTTTCAAAAAATCCTGCGTGAGGCGTTGTCCCGACGAACAATATTGCCGTTGCCTGTGGAGGAACGCTTTCAACTCGGTGATGAACCTCCCACCGCTCCCCGGGTCGATGTGGCCCCGCCGGCGCCGGAACATATGGTGGTTCTGCCGACGATGAGGGTATTCGAAGCCCAGCAAGATGAGCAAGATGGGGAGCATAAGATACCTGATTTCACCGGACTTACCCTGCGCCAGGCCGTGGAGCAGGCCCGGAGAGGCTCGATTGAATTCCGCACCGAAGGGTGGGGGCGAGTGGAGAGTCAGAAACCCCTGCCGGGAACCCCGGTGAATGGTAAGAGCGAGGTATTTTTGACCCTTTCACCGGGAACCCATCACGGGTTAATCTCAGAGGAACCTTATGTGGGCAGAGTGGAAGAGGAGAATTAACGCGTGAAGACCGTCGCCGAGATCGCCAATAAGGTGGAAGCTATTGAACTTCGCAGCGGTGATCATTCGACGGTTATCTCCTCCATCACTTATGATTCACGAGAAGTAAAAGAGGGGACGCTCTTTGTGGCGCTGCGAGGAGCCCGTTTCGACGGGCATCGATTCGTCGAGGCGGCCATCGAGCAGGGAGCGGCAGCCGTGTTGGTTGCCGCTGATTATACCTATTCAGGAGATCGAGAGGTCCCGTTTCTGGTAGCCCATGAGCCCCGCAAAATTCTGGGCGAACTGGGCCGCTTTTATTTTGATGAGCCCTCCACAGAGATGGTGATGATCGGCATCACCGGCACCAACGGTAAAACATCGAGCGCCTATTTGCTGGAGGCGATCTTTTTGGCGGCAGGTCGATCAACGGGGGTGATCGGGACGGTGGAATATCGATGGCGCGACAAGCGCGTTAGCGCACCCAATACGACTCCCGACGGTCTGGTCCTGGAGCGGGTGCTCCGAGCCATGGCCGATGACGGCGTGGAGGTGGTGATCCTGGAGGTCTCCAGCCACGGACTGGAGCTTGGACGGGTTTCGGATCTCCATTTCGACGCCGCTATCTTTACGAATCTGAGTCAGGACCACCTGGACTTTCACTCTTCCATGGAGGCCTATCGCGACGCGAAGCGACGGCTCTTTTTTGAGATCCTTCCGAATTCAACTACCCGCTCCGGAACACGTCCCCTGGCGGTCTTGAACCTCGATGATGACGAGGGAAGAGCGCTGCTGGAGTTATTGGAGACCGACGATTTTGACGAGACGCTGACCCTCGCCACCCACAGCATCGACGGAGAGCATCATAACAAAGCCAGCTACCATCTGGAGGGTAAACAGCTGGAGATAGGTCTCGGCGGGATCTCCATGGTTATCGAGGAGAGTGGGGGGCACCGCTTCTCGGTGGAGTCTTTTTTGCCGGGTCGATTCAATGCCGAGAATATCCTGGGTGTGGCCGCGGCGGCGCGGATGCTGGGGGTTAGCTCAGCGGCTGTTTCCGCAGGCATTGGCCAATGCGGTGGCGTACCCGGACGTATGCAGCGGGTCGGCGCCGCTGAGAGAGGGCCTGCGGTTTTTGTGGATTATGCGCACACCCCCGATGCGTTGCAACGTGGGTTGGAGATGCTGCGTCCCCTGACCTCGGGGACGGTCTGGGTTGTCTTTGGGTGCGGCGGTGACAGGGATCGCTCCAAGCGAGCGTTGATGGGAGTGGTGGCAGCAAAGGGCGCCGATCGCGTCATCATTACGTCGGATAATCCGCGGTGGGAGTCTCCTGATTCGATCATCGATGCCATAGTGGACGGCGTCGACGCCGCTGTCGAAAAGGGAGCGGTGGTCGAGTGGGAGCGATTTGTGGACCGAGAAGAGGCGATATCACAGTCCATTGGACGAGCCGCCGCAGATGATGTGATATTGATCGCGGGAAAGGGTCACGAGACCTACCAGGAGATAAATAATGACCGGCGTGACTTCGACGATCGGGCTGTGGCACAACAGGCCCTGAGTCAACGAGGAGTGCAATAGTGCAACGGTTGAGAATCGAGCAGTGGTCGTTGGGGCGGATTGCACGAGAGGTGGACGGTCGTCTGCTGAGTCTGAGCACCGAGCCGGGCAATCCGGTCTCCGTGAGCACCGACACTCGCGCCATCTCCGGTGGAGAACTCTTCTTTGCGCTTCGGGGAGACCGCTTTGATGGGCACGAGTTCATCGAAGCAGCGCTCGATGCCGGAGCCTGCGCGGTGGTCGTCGATGATGTCGATGCGCTCCCCGGGGACCGAGATTGCATCGCCATCGTGGTCGACGATTGCCTCAAAGCCCTGGGGCGGCTTGGATACGGATTATGGCGAGAGGCTCGCCAGGATGGGCTGCACACGGTGGCCGTTACCGGATCCAACGGCAAGACGACGACCAAAGAGTTTTTGGCGACCCTCTGGGCGATGCACGGGTCGGTGTGGGCGACGCCCGGCAATTTCAACAATCATATCGGGGTACCCCTGACCTTATGCGGCCTTCCCCTGCACTGTGACCATCTCATCGTGGAGATGGGGGCCAA
>SKNI01000426.1 GCA_007120615.1 Myxococcales bacterium
GAATTGGCTCAGTTATTTTCAAACAGGCCCTAAGAGCCTGGACCGCCATATACCCACCCCAGACCGTCCCGGAGTTTACCGCCGCCGTCATTCCCGGCTCCACACCATCCTGGGTCAGATAGATACTCCCTCCCAGACCACCCAGACCACCCAGAGCCGGCAGCCCCACCCCGGCCCGGATCGAATCGCAATCGATGAGGAAGCAAAACTCAGCCCCGAGCACGATGCCGTGAATGGTCTGAAATATCACCAACTCCGCACGGGAGAGATTCGAAGACTCTTCCATCCCCAGCCGATCCCAGCGCTCCGACGACTCCTCTTGCTCCGTTGAGGATAGCTCTTCTTCGGACCACTGCGCCTGGTCACCCTCCTCGGCCATAGCGGGCATAGCCAGGAGAGTGCAGATCATAAGCAGGACAATGGGCATCGTTCTCTTCGAATTGATCTTCATGATATCTCCCATTTTACACAGCGGAAATCATTCGTAGCGGACTGATAGCTGTGCGATAATCGACAGCGAATGTCAAATTTGTCGGTTGTCTCAAATGCGATCGGGATTGGACGACACCGGAGCGCGGACGTCCCCGCCCGCTCCTGGAAAAAGCGCTTTTTCTTTCATGCGGACGGGAGCCGGGGACGTCCGCGCTCCTTGATATTCCACCGCCATTGTCTCGCTCTTCGTGCGTAGATCCGGGCATTCATGCTATCATTTACCATCGCTGATATTGGATGACTCTCCAACGAGGGAGCAAAATGTTGCCAATTATACCGCTAAGCTCTCCGAGATTCGGAGTTTCTCTATATTGTCTGGGGCTGCTGATCTTTTCCCTCGGCGCTGCGGGCTGCCTGTCCCCTCCCGAGGGTGAAGGCGCCGATCGCTGTCCGCCGGGGGTTGAATACGATGAGCAACGGCAACGCTGCGTCTCCGGTAATGGCCACGAAGATACGGGAGTATCGGATGCCGACACAGGCGATGGCGACGGCGGCACAGGCGATAGCGACGGCGGAACCGGCGACGGCGGAGCAGGTGACGCCGACACCGGTACCGGAGACGGAGCCCAGGACGCGGACGTCAGCGACGGCGATGGCGACGGCGGAACCGGCGACGAAGATGTACCGATTCCCGGGGACTGCGGAGATACCTTAGCGGAGCGCTTCACCACCGTGCCCGTACCGGATACGTCCTACGCCGGACGGGTTCACGCTTCCCACGGACCCAACGACGGGGCATTTATCGCCTGGAAAAACGGGGCCCAGATCGAGGTCACCCGTGCTCGCGCCGACGGCTCCGTCGCCACTCGCCACACCTTCGACGGCGACGAGATCTACGGGTTCGCCGCAAACGATGATTCCTACGCCCTGCTCATCTTTAAGCAATCGGACATCCTGTCCATTGTCATCGCCGATCACGATGGAACGGTGGTGGAAGACAAAATTTTAATCGGTGACGTCGATCACAACGTAGAAGGCAGCGAATGGTTTGGACACCTGATTCGCGACGGCCGTCTCACCGAGGGCGATGGGCGGTGGGCCGCCTATTATACAGTTCAGCGCTTATGGCCAGACGGGGTTGCCCACTACGGTGACCAACTCACAATCCTGGAAGCCGACGGAACGTCTACATTCGGCGGATGGGGATGGGGATGCAGCCACAGCATGGAGGTTCGCATCTCCCATAACGGCCAACAATTTGGCCCGCTCTGCTCCTCCGACTGCTTTCCAACCAAGGGGGTTCACTATAATCACCAGGGAGGCGAACTCTGGCCCGATGAAGGGGGCTCCGACTGCGCCGGCCAATACGGGACATCCCTGGGCGCAAGCGTACCGACGGACGACGGATTCTGGCTGACCTTTACGGCCACCGACGACCGCGACTCTCACGACGTCGGCATCTCGCGAGTCACCGGAAACTCTCCCGGCGACACCCTCTGGTTGACCGAAGACGACGTCGACGCCGCAAACCTCAACTCCGCCCTCTACGACTCCGACCTTCTGGTAGCCTGGACCACCGGCGCCACCTGGTCCTCGGAGGGAACCACCCACTTTACCCTGGTCTCCGATCCCGACGGCGGGGTCGTCTCCGGGCCCCAGGAAATCCCCGATGCCCGTCTGGTAAACTCCTCGGACTTCTTTCTCTACTCCAACGGTGATATCGGATGGGCCCAGTCCTCAGCCGATAACGAGGTCGAACTCGCCAGACTCACAATCTGTCCGCAAGGAATCACTGGACTCCGAAGAAATTTTCCATTTCCTCGTCTTCCAAAACCTCGCCGACGCGGTTCATCAAGATAGGATTCTGGCGAATGAAGGCCGCCATCTTCAAAAAGCTCTCCATCTCCAGACCGACCTCCGCCAGGGCCTCCTGCATCTCGACCAGGGTCTGCTGCTCGATCTCGACCATCTCGATCGGCGAGGAGGCGTTGGCCTTTCTGGTTTCCATATCTCGGCCGGCGGCCTCCATCTCTTCTTCTCGCTCGGCCACCGCCCGCACTCCCTCGGCGAAGACCTCCAGATCTTGATCGCTGATTCTGGCCGCCAACTCACGGGCCTCCTCCTCATCCAATTTATCGACCGCCGCAGCCGGCTGCGGCTCATCAACCTCGGGCTCCTCCGCCGGTTCCACCTCAGTAGTCGCCTCGGCGGGGCTGGTCGGGCCCGTCGGTTCCGGCGCGGACTGACAGCCCACCACCATGGTCAAACCGAGGAATAGAGCCACAACTTGGAGGTTTAACAGTCGATTCAACATGGTTGCTCCCGTACTCGAATATTCAATTATGCGGGCTATCGGACAGCGGCCCACTGATATTACAATCTTAACCTCCTCCGTGCCACCGGCCAGATTCTCGTGCTCGTTCTGAAGAGCTACCGATTTCCTCTTCTGGACCACTACCACCATAAACTTGACCGGCCGATAGCCCGAGATGACCGAGGTGGGCATCTTTTTGACCGGCCGATAGCCCGAGATGACCGGGATGGGCATTTTTTTGACCGGTGGAGTCGTTGATTTAGACCAACAGGTGGTCTCTTCTGACCGGCTGACCGCTCCGGGAGACCACCTGGTGGTCTTTCTGACCGGCCGACCGCTCCGGGAGACCACCTGTTGTGTAAGGAGCGCGGACGTCCCCGTTCCGC
>SKNI01000024.1 GCA_007120615.1 Myxococcales bacterium
ATAAACCTCAAGGCGCTCCGGCAACATCAGGCCGCCGTGGCCATCACCCGGCCAAGGTCCCCTCTTCTGAAAGAGCTCGCCATCCCGGCTCT
Source organism: Myxococcales bacterium (assembly GCA_007120615.1). GTDB lineage: Bacteria > Myxococcota_A > Bradymonadia > Bradymonadales > Bradymonadaceae > SKNI01. The sequence continues at coordinate 93 of SKNI01000024.1, forward strand.
GGTGATTCACGGCACAGAAGATCTGATGGCTCCCTTCGAGCACGGACAAAAGCTCGCGGAGTTGCTTCCTGAGGCACGGCTTTTGGCGCTTGATGGCCTGGGTCATGTCTTCCCCTATCCCGACATGATGGCGGTGACTCAAGAGATCATTTCGCACCTTCAAAGTAGCCGAGGTGCGAGGAGCGAGTCGTATATGCGGGACGATGCACCAGGCCCCGCTTGAACAACTCGTTGAGATTACAGAATCATTGTCATCTAAATATTACTCGCTCGTGACTCGCCGGAGACGGCAGAATTAATCACCAATATCGCGATTGCGGATACGTCTTCAGCTAGTCGGGCATTGGGCGCTCTCGAGGAACTGGGGAGTCGGTCCCTATCCCGACCAGGCGTTGTGTCAGATCAGTCGACTCGCCCACAACATCGTTGCCGTTGCACCGGCGGCCCTCGATCTTCTTGGGAGGTGGCCAGACCAGAGCGCGCTTTCCGAGATAAGCCAGATCGGTGCCGAGTACGAACATCACCAAACACCGCCTTCTCAAGACCGAGCAGCTCTCGCTTCGGGGTCACGGTAAACCGGACACGCACCCCTCTACGTTGGGATCTTCATGCTCTTCGAGCCAGGTCCCCACGAGCCAGGTCCCCAGGCATCCCTTAAGCGCGTCTTCATCGAAATCGAAGGCGCGCTGGATCGGTAGCGTGGAGCGCGGGCCTTCGCGGGCTCCATAATCCACGGAGTGCCGCAAATGAAGTCGTCGGCCACCTCGCCGGACTCCTCAGGGGCTGTCGCCAGGAGAAAGGGTACGGCGAGGACGAGTGGGATCGTTGTTCTGGCGATCACAGCGTTTGGCTCAGATACTCCGTGACGATTCGAACGACGTTCGGGGTGCTTGTCCCGTAGGAGAACCGGAACGTTCCGTCGCGCAGTTCGAAGACTCCCGTGCGAGCGCCGGATTCGTAGGAACACTCCAACCTCTGGATTGACTCCTGGATCGCCTCCCGTGCCATGTCATCGCTGCACATGGTCCACATCGCCCGCATCGCGCTGCTGCAGCTTCCGGATCCGTTCGCTCTCTCTTCCATGAAGGGCGCCGCCACGCTATCATCTAAGGAGACATCCAGCGCGTACCCGCACCGCTCTTCGAAGGTGGGTGCGTTCCGCTCGAGCTGCTCGTTCCACCGCTCCATCTGTTGCCGCTGCTCGAGGTTTAAGCCGTCGGGCTGCAAGGCTTGCCCCAGGAACTCCCGCGCCTTTCTGTCGATGTTCGGTGTGTTGTTGTTCACGTGGAATCGCAGGACACCGTCGTCGGTGAACTCAAACCGTCCTTCCCTGTTTTCGGCATCAAAGTGGCACTCGTAGGAGCGGACGCGCTCCGTGATCGACCGTTTCGCGACCTCATCAGCGCGGCACATTCCGGCCATGGCGTTGACCACAGCACCACAGTAGCCGTTGGCGCTCGCCCGATCCTCCATGAAAGGGGCCGCGAGGCCCGGGTCTAGGGTGACCGGAAGTTCATACCCACAGTCGCTCTCGAATTGCTCGCCCTGAGCGCCGGCCAGACGCTCACTCCAGTCCCGGAGCTGCTGCCGCTCCTCGAGAGTCTGTGCCATGGCAGGCTGAGCGATGAAGAGGCTGAGAAAGAGAATGGAAAGAATACGCATAATGAGACCTGTTGAAGGCCATCAGGCCTACGTAAATGAACCGAAAGTCGACGGGACCTGACCGTAGCGACCGGGTATTCTGATGTCAATTCCGTTTAGCGCTGCTATTTCTGTGTTTTTCGATCAAGATCTGCGTCAAAATCATCTCGCCCATGCTCGGGCATGAGTCCTCAGACAGGCCCTAGAACTCCGCCGAGTATTTTTGTTTGCGGTCTCCATACCAAGCCCCGGCGAGCATCGCTGTCCCGATGACCACCGCGATAGGCCCTACTGCGATACTGGGCATGGGATCGGGCGGGGTGGTCTGTTGAGCGCCCACTACCGCCATATGAACCGCAGCCAGACCATAAATGATGACCAAAAAGCCCCCGAAGCTGACCCCCAACAGACCGAGGCGTACTAAATTTTTGTCATCTGCCGCCAAAGCTGGGGGACCCAGCCACTTTCGACGCACCCATAACCCCAAGATTCCACCTGAGATGCTCAAGGTGATGGCATGGTCGATCATCCAACCCAGGATAATAGCGACGATCATCATGATCGATGCGACCCTGGCCAATACAGCAATATCTAGGGGGTCCATCCTCAGAAATCGCTGCAAACCGTTTTTATAACCGAATTCAGATCTCATGGGCGGTTCCTTCTCTCTTCGATTATCAACGAAATACCTCGTCGGAGCAAGCCATTCAATCTACCACATGATCGATCGAGCTGTAGAATCACCGGCGATGGAGGTGGACTCAAGCCCATGGAATCCACCTCCAGCACTCGCAGCAGCAGGGGCTGTAACTCCGGGGACATCTCGCCGACTTCATCGAGAAATAAGGTGCCCTTATGTCCGAGAATCCCAGGCTCTCTATTGACGTCGACGAGCTGGAGCTTCCGGCGCTGCTCTACCTGAACGCCCGTGGCAACGGGTGGTCCAAGCATCGCGAAGTGCTTGAGGGCAAGCTGCCACAGGCCGAGATTCTTCTTTGACCCGGAGAATTCGGAGCGAGGACACTGGATAAGGACGATAGGGAGCTCTCATCCAGTGTCCGCTCGTATTCCGCGAACTACCTCTTCGCGCTCGACCCACTCCGATGGCGATGCGCTGGCTGCGTTGCGCTTCCTCGATGATGCTACGGCATCACCTCGTCAGCGCGCCTTGCCATCTCCGCCCAGTCCTCGCCGGGAGTGCCCACGGAATCCCGGCGGGCTGCACTACCCAAAGACCACGAAGGCCTGAAACAGACCCACTCCCATTCCCAGAGCAGCTCCCACCACGAGCAACTTCCACTCATCTTCCTGGAAGATCGGCCTCAACAGACCGGTGAATTGCTCGGGGGGCAGGTTTCGAAGCCGATAATGAAGGGTGTTTTCCA
>SKNI01000124.1 GCA_007120615.1 Myxococcales bacterium
CATCCGGGAAATCAGCGCCAGACGCCACGCCAGAAGCGTGACGTCCATATGATGACGGACGGCAGTTCCCACCAGGAGATTTTTTAAGGGCCGCGGCGTAAGACGGCTCCCTACCTGCCGCACACGTTGCTTTAGACGCAGTACAAAGCCTCCACCGTTTGTGGCCGCGTCCTGCACGGCCAGAAGATTTTCCAACGCCTCATCCACCAACCCCGCCGGGAGTACGGTGCGGGCATGCTCGGAGCGTAACTCTCTCTCGATAAGCGCTAGCAGGTCTTCTCGGAGAACGGCCTGTCTGGTCCTCACGCTGGCGCTGCGAGTCGCGATGGGGAGATTCGGTCCCATGGCGTCGACGATCTCTCGAAATAAAATCTTCTCGTCTCGGAGGCGGTCGGGCAACGTTCGCATGGCCTGTAGAATCTCTCGCGACAGCAATGGATTTACCTGATCGAGATAGGGCGACTTCACATCCGTCAGAGCGGCGACGATGACCGGTAATTTATATTGGTGAAAGAGCCTGTCTCTCCAGGTAGAGAGACTCTCCCCGGGGCTTCGTTGAAGGGCCTCGGGGATCTCCTGTTTGGGCAACCCATAGTGCTCGTAGTCTTTCAGATTGGAGAAGTCGGAGCAGAGCCCAAACCGCACGCTCAGGCGAACGGTCAGCGGCGAGGAGACCGCTTTTACTTTCAGGCCAAACCCCTCGTCTCCACGGATGGTTCCCTTGACCCCTTCTTCAAAGAGCGTTCGCCAGATCCCAAATCCGTCGAGATATCCCGCGATATGGTCGACCCGTCCTTCCCCGCAGTGTAAAAAGCGGTCTACCACCTCGGCGGCCGGCTTCTGCTCTTCATCCAGGGCGAAGTATCGATGGTCGACTCCGTAATGCTCCGCCACCCGCCGGGCAATGCAGGCATCGGAGTTGGGATGTCTCAACGCTTCTTTCGTGCCCCAGGTGATCGCCTGTAGGCCCTCCAGATCTCGCTTTTCTTCGGTAAAAAATGCCAGAATTGAGCGACTGTCATATCCTCCGGAGAGCGGCAGCGCCCACTGCAAGAGATCGAGATCTACGGATTCAAAGGCCCGATGCAGGGCATCTTTGACCTCTCTTCGATGAGCCTTATCCGACTTCTCTTGAGCCACAAATTCGATGGGCTCACTTCGTTGTTGTAGCGACCAGGAGCGCTTATCGAGCGTCACCGAGGAGTCCGTCCCGACCCTGCGAATCCGCTTATCCCAGGACTGATTCGGCCCCAGACCGCTGGTCGATACCATCCAGGCGATGACCTCCGGGTTAAACACAAAGGAGCCCAGATACATCACGATTGCTTGCTGGGAAGTGGAGGCGACAAATTGCTCGTCGTCCCAATAATACCAGATCGTCCGGGATCCCCCGGGATCGCAGACGATCTCCACAGCATCCTCATCCTCCCGGAACAGCGCGTAGGAGCCGTCGGGAAGCGCCGACCCGGGGTGATGCCACCGGTCCTGATCTCCGAAGATCACGCCCAATAACAGGCTATTTCGCCGCTCCTCCATCAGTCGATTGGGGTTGACCACCCCGAAAATCGTATTCTTCCCGCGATGAACCCTGGCCGGTGCGGAAGTGATATTGTCGGCCGCCAACGCAGTGCAGATCTCAGCGACTTCTTGAGAAATATGTGGAGAAAATTCGCGCCTTGCGCACACATAAATTGCTTTTGCCATCTTCTAGCCCCCAGTATTTGGATTTCAGTACCTCAGATAAGATACTCAGTCCCGGCCTATAGTCCAGAATTGGAGTACCTCCTTCGAGGATTCGACCTCTACGCCTTGGACTTCTCTCTCCATTGCTCCCATCTGGCCCTGACCAGCTCCGTCCCTGTTCAGTCCTCGAACATCACCGATCGACGGCCCTACCAAGGGACCCATTACAATCAATTTCGAAAGTAGATTGGAAATCTGGCGCCGTTTATGAGAAAAGTACGGCTACTTAACGAAGGTTAGGCTCAAACCTCTCCGCTCGTTTGGAGGTGATTTGAGAACCCGGTCGACGTCAACCCACCGACTCCAATTTGTCATAATTGAAGTAGGCGGTAAGCGTTTTTGTTGAAATCAAGGCCGCACTATTCAAGTGCGGGCGTGGCTCAAGAGATGGTGCGAGGAAAATAGCATGAAATTGTTTAGAAATGTCGTTCAACTATCGCTGCTGCTCCTGGTAGCGGTGGCAATGTCGCTCGGATGTGCCCAGAAAGTGGGAGATATCGATCGAACCCAACCCAACGGGATCAAGAAAAGCGACCTCAGCTCCGATACCGAGTGGTATTATCAGCGTACTGTGGTCGATGTCCCGGCAGCCGATGGATTCACCTTCGTCGGAGCTACTGATTTCGGGGGAATGACCCGAATCAAGTGGGATATTCAGGAAAACTTCCTCTTCGCCCGGCGTCAGACCGAACTCATTGACGGTGCCGACGACAAAGAAGAGTTGGGGGACGACTACGAAGGGGAAGTGGTCGCGGTGTACTGGATTCTGAGCCACTTCGACGTGCAGCGGCAGTATAACGCCGCCACCGGAGAGCCCAGCAACGTGATCTCCGAGAATATGACCGACCGACCCTGGTACGACCGCGAATATATGCGGGTCGACTGGTCGATGAACCTGGTCACCAATTATAATCTCGACTTCGAACGCGCATCCATCGAGCCCGTTCCCTATTACGTCCAGGATCTCGGCGACGGCCAACCCCACGCCCCGGTCTTTGACTATGTAGAAGATGCCAACGGCGAATCCAGCCTGGATTACTTCGACATCACCAACAAAATTCATGCTCGCGCCGGCACCATCTTCTATCCGGGATTCGGCGAGATCCCCCTGTGCTGGCTGCAGGGCTTTGAATTCACCGAATGTGGCGCCGGCGAATACACCATCCGAAATAGCTTCAAGCGAATCGACCCCGATCACCAATATGTCCCGATGCCCTACAAAGGTAAGGCCACCGAGGTCTTCGGTTTCTTCACCACCGATCGAATGAAATACAGCGGCGAAGAGGGCATTCGAGAGCAGAACCGAGAGCGCTACCTGAACCGATATAATCTCTGGAAGACGTGGTACGATGACGACGG
>SKNI01000472.1 GCA_007120615.1 Myxococcales bacterium
CGAAACGATCGACCCGTGGCAATCCGTTTTTTCGAGGCCCCCGAGGACGGCCCCGCCGACGCCGACGGGTTTATCGGTCACGTGTCAAAAGTTGCCGGCCTCAAAGCCCCCGGGATGTCGGTCCCCAAAGACCACGGGAGCTATAAAGACGTCTTATACACCGTAAATCGATGGGCTCGCGGACAAACCCTGGAAGACGAGATCCTCGAGCGGGGGCCGCTGACCATGGAGCAAACGCTTGTGGTCATGCGGGCTGCCCTGGAAGCGCTCGATAAAGCTCATCAGCTTCGATTGACTCACGGATTGTTGCGCCCCAGCAAAGTCGTCGTCGATGACCTCGACGGAGAGCGCCCTTATATCACCCTGGTCGATTTTGAGATCTGGAGGCTCCACGAATTCTCCTCCGGAAAAGACGCCTTTGAAGAGGGCAACCTCTCCCGACGGATCATTCGCTACACCGCCCCGGAAGTCCTTCAAGAGCATTGTGTCATTCCTCCAACCGACGTCTACGCCGTCGGACTTCTGGCCATCGAGATGTTGACCGGGCGGCCGGCGTTTGACGAGAACCACCGAATCGCCCTCCTCGCCCGACAGCTGGACCCCGAGATCGTGGAGTTGAGTCCCGATGTTGCCGTGGGCCCGGCGTTTCGCGAATTCCTCAACCAACTACTCGCCAAAGATCCCCATGAGCGCCTCACTCCGGCCGGTGAAGCCCTGCAGGTCCTGGACGAAAAAAGCGAACTCTTCCTCAATGAGCCCACCGCTCCCGAACCGCAAGAGCCGGAGCCCGAAGAAGAGCCAATCGAAGACGAGCCCCTGCAGGACTCCGAGGCGAAGCCAGCTCCCAAAAAATCTTCTGGTCTCCCCAAACCTTCTGGTCTTCCCAAACCTTCCGGTCTTCCCAAACCTTCCGGTCTTCCGAAGCCGTCGGGCTCCTCCAAATCCTCTGGACTTCCCAGGCCCAAGAGCCTCTCCGGAGAAGACAGCGACCTGCAATTGGCCGACGATCTGGATATCAATCCCGACGAGGAACTCTTCGGCCGAGAACCCTCCGAAGTCGAAGCCCTGGAGCTGCCCGACGAGGACGAGCCCGATGAGGAATACGACTTTCTCACCGACGGATTCGGAAACGAGGAGGAAGACGACTTCTTCGGTGACGGAATTGACTTCAGTGACTCCGAGAGCGACTACGACACAGCGCCTCCCAAGATCTCGCGTAACGAGGATATGCTGGAGCTCGACATTGGTGCTGACAACGATAAAAAAGATCCAGCAGCCCGCCATGTCCCCAATTCCTCGATCATGGAGGACGACTCCAGCCGCGAAGGCTACGAGGCGGGCATCGCTGATGACATCCCCAGCGTCGGGGACAATGCATTGCCCCGGGGAACCGGCTCGATTCCCGCTTCCCAGCAGGCTTCGGCCCGCTCTCGAAGACCCACCCCTTCCGCCGAAAAGAAATCCAACTCCGGGATGATGATCGGTCTGGTCATCGTCGCAATTCTCGCCGTCGCTGGAGTGGTCTTGCTCTCTTCCGGAGACGGAGCTCTGACGGATGAGGACGGCCTCGTCGAGCTCGGAGCAGACGAAGCAGAAGAAGATCTCGGCCCTCGTCACAGCCTGCGAATCACCACATCACCGCCGGCGATCGGGGTGCAGGTGGTCGGACATCCTCGCGGTCTGAGCCCACTGGAGATCGAAGTCAGAGAGGATGAATTCCCTCTCCGAGTCCGGGCACGGATGGACGCCAACAACGTGATTGACCGCACCATCGAAAGCCCCCAGGCCGAATATCATATCGACTTCTCAGAAGAGTGATGCTCCACGGGGCTGAGCGTCTCCTCCAGCACCTGGTCGTAGAGACGAAGAATCTGGTCGTCCACATCGCGGCGGGCAAACCGGGTGACTCCCCTTCGTCGCGCCCGCCGACCCAGGTCCTCGAGGCGCCTCGGATCATCGAGGATCGCCGCCATCGCCGCCACCGCCCGCTCCTGATCGGACTCCAGAACCAGAAACCCCGTCTCTCCCTGCTCCACCAATGAGCGCGCCCCGGGCGTGTCGTATCCCACCGTTGGTGTGCCGGAAGCGGCCGCTTCGACGATCCCGTCGTGCGGCGTCGAAGGCCGACCAAACCAGGCCAGCAGATCCATGGCGTCGTAGATATCTTTTTTAAACGCCCCCTCCTCTCTGACCTGCACAAATCCTCGGTCGGCAAGTGCCTGGAGTCGCCTCAATTGACCCGACGACACCTCTCCTCGAGGAACCACCAGCCATCCCACGGAAGGGTGGGTGCGCCGTAATTTTCGAATCGCCCCGATCAACTCCTCCGCCCCGTGGCGCCGGGTCACCGGTCCCACCCAGCCCACCACCTGTCGCCAATGATTGGGCAGCCCCAGTCGGCGGCGCACTTCTCCAATATCGGGGCCACCGCTCAGCTCGGCGCCGTATTCTTCGACGTCTACGCCGGCTCCTCCGATGGCGATTTCCAACTTCTTTGGCTCCACAACTTCCATATCCTGCATCAGCTGAAAGTCGAACTCCGTGGTCACGATATAGCGATCAACTTTGTCGGCGATCCAGCGATAGGCCGCATGCATGGAGCGCCGAAACGGCGGCCCCACTGCCAGATTTACACCGCTCTCCGCTACCTCCACCGCCTGCGGCACCCCCCACGCGGCCAGAGGCCCGAGCGAGAGCCGACAGGGATCTTCATCGAGCCAATGATACTCCATGGTCAAGAAGATGGCCGGCACCTGGGCCTGCTTTGCCGCAAAGGTCGCCGCCCAGGCCAGACGATGGCTGAATGAATGCACCAGCACCGGCTGATGCTCCAGAAAATACCCCTGAATGATCAGATAGGCGCCCACCATTCCGGCGGGGTTTCGAGGATTTTTGACCGGCAGGGGGCAAACGACAAATCCCTGGGCTTGAAGCTCTTCCATGCCCCCGTCATCGGCGGCCAGAATATGAACCTCAAATCCCTCATCTCGCAGCCTACCCAGGCGTCTTAGATAGCGGCGCACCACCTCATTGGAGCTGCGCGCCACATAGATCACTCGATAGACGTTTTTGTCGCCAACGGCCTTCTGCATCTTCGCTCCCTAATAGCAGTCGAGCAGACGCTACAGACGAGAGCTACGGTGTGTAAAGTCGAATCACCCCTCCGCTGTGAGATCCGGGCCGGTCGTTCGGCCTTGCCCCGATGCTCGTTGACCATCACAATGGCCCGGTAATCTTTCTAAAAGACCTGACTTTACCTGGAGTATTATAATGACCACCATTTTAATCGGGACTGATCTCTCCGACGAAGCAAAGACCGCGGCAAGCTGGGGTTTTCGCTTCGCCGATCTTCTCACTACAGCTCAAGATTCGATAGACATCGCGGTCGTCACCGTTGTGGGTGTCGAAGAATTAAGCACCCGGCGGATCGTGTCCCAACGCGATACGGAAGCCGAATTGGAAGCCGCCCGACAGGACGTCAGGGACTGGCTCGGCGAACTCGACACCCATGACCTTTCCTTCGAGGTGGAAGTCCATATCGGATCGCCGGCCCGCACCCTGGCGGAGGTGGCACAGGAGAAAGCCGCCGATTACCTGGTCGTAGGCCAATCGGGAAAAGGTCGCCTGGCCCGAGTATTTCTGGGAACCACCGCCGAGCACCTCGCCATCAACCCTCCCTGCAAGGTGGCCATGATTCATAGAGATGGCTACGACTGGGACAAGCCCCTCACGGCCGTCAGCGCCATCGACCTTGGAGAATCGGCCTCCAATGCCATGGTCGCCGGAGCTCGACTTCTCCAGGCCCAGGGTGGCAATCTGACGCTGCTGCACATTCTGGAGCTCCCCAAATTGAGCACCGGAATCGCCGACACCGCAGGCCTGCCTCAAACCCTGGCCGCCCATCTGGAAGACAGCACCGAATGGGCCCGCGGAGAAATCGACACCATCGTCGAGACCCATCTGCCTGACACCGACGGATTTACGCTGGACGTCGAGACTCGCCCCGGCTATCCCTCTCATGAGATCCTCCACTTCTTGAAGGATTCTCAGGCCACGCTCCTAACGTTGGGAACCCAGCACCGCTCTCGATTGAATCGCTTTTTTATGGGCAGTGTGGGACGAGGCATCCTCAAACACGCTCCCTGCAATATCCTCGTCGCACCTCCCGTTCCGAAAGCCGACGACGAATAACCCTCCGAAGTTGTTGTATAGATTATGACCGAATCCCTCGCTCCTCACGCCCCTGAGACCTTTCCCACTCCTCTGCCTTCCCAGGCGCCGCGGTGGAATACTCCGGCGGGACCGGTCTGGATCATGGAGCCCGACGACGGCACAGGCCCCCTTCGGGTACGCGCCCTTGCGGGAGCGCCGGGACTTCTAAAAGTAGGCGCAACGCTTCGCTATAACTCCATCGCCGGCCATCCCCGCCTGCAGGTCCCCACCCATTGGTGGCGCTCCGGCGATCAAACCTGGACGTCACTTCCGCTTCCCGACGGCGCCCCCTTAGATGCCGAGCGGCCCCCGAGACCCACCTGGACGGAGGCCGTCGAAGCCCTCACGCCGCTTGCCGTGGCCCTCAAGGACGCCCATCGCCGAGGCCTGGTTCACGGCACCCTCGCTCCGTGGAACGTCTTTTATCATCCCCTGACCCATCGGCTCACCGCAGTGGACTTCGGCCTCTGGAGCATGGAGCCCCTGGAAGCCGGCCCCTTCTGTGCCCCCGAGATGGCCGGTCCTCCCGAGTCGCGACAACCGCTTCCGGCCAGCGACATCCATAATCTGGCGCGAGTCCTGATCCACTTTGCGCTCTCCCCGGAAGAAGCCTTTCGAGCCACGCCGAATTTCGAAACGATTCCGGCCTATGCGATCTCTACTCTGGAGCGATCCATTCAGCCCGACCCCTCTCGTCGCCCTCAGACCATCGAGGAGTTTCTGGCCGGTCTGACCTTCGGCGGGTCGGTCGCGACATCCGCTGCTCTCTCCAAACCGGGCGTCTCCTCACCGGGCTCCTCCCGACCGCAGTCCGGCAACCGCCGAGGAAGAGTACGCCAGCTCGAAACCTTCGAAAATGAGAGGCGTGGCGAGGGGATTCGGTTTCGCCTCGACCAGGCCGAAGAGAATAATTCGCAGGGAGTCTTTGTCTATCGTGACCAGGCTCCCCTGGTCTTTGAGAGCCTCCAGCACCTCTGGGAAGGGGCCGAGCTCAACCTTATCGCCCCTCGGATCATCGAGGATTCCTCGGGGACCCAATTCTTGACCTCCGGCGACCAGACCCTCCCCGTTCTCGAGCCTCACTGGCCGATTTCGGTGACCGACGTTCTCAAAGCCCGAGGCTGTCCCCAGCGAGTCCTGGTGGATATGCGCGATCCCGGAGAGCGAACCCATCACCTGGCATTCGGAAGCCTGGTCCATAGCTTTCTCGAAGATCTCACCGCCGATGAAACCCTCTCTTTCGACGATGTGGCCGCCCGCCGTCTTCCCGACCTCCACCTCGACTTTCTGGCCGCCGGCGTCGACGACGAGGCCCTCTCGGAGCTCGTAGAACAGGGACGAATACACTTTGAGAACCTTCGCCGATTTACCGGCCGCCGCACCGCTCGAGCATCGGGCAGAGACCGCGTCGGCTGGTGCGGCGAACACGTCGAGGCGACCCGCTACTCGACCAATTACGGGCTCGAAGGCCGAACGGATCTCGTCGTCACCGACCCTCGACAGGGTCTTCAGATCATCGAGCTCAAAAGCGGAAAACCCTGGCATGACCACGCCGGACAGGTTCAGAGCTACGCCCTGCTCTGGGAAGAGCTAGCCGCCGCCGAAGGCATGAGCGCGTCGGGCTATCTGCTCTACTCCAAAACCGGGGAGATGAAAGAAGTTCGGCTCGACGAGGAGGACGGAAAGTTTCCGCTCATCCACGGTCGAAATGCCCTGGTCGCCCTCTTTCACAGCTTCGTGGACCCCAACTCCGATTTTCGAGCTCCCCATTATCTGGAGTACCCGAAATTATGCCGACAAAACGCCTGTCGGTTTCGAAAGGACCGCTGCAAAGCCCAGGACCAGGTGCTCGGGCTCAGCGACGAGACCCAGATCTCGAAAAGAGTGTGGACCGGGGTTGATTCCGATCTCGTCCGGCGGGCCCGTTATTACCACGGCCACCTCACGCGCCTGATCGAGATGGAGCGCTGGAGCGACCACGCCGAATTGGGCACCATCTTTCAACCCGCCCGACTGGCCGAACGAATCGCCGACGGCGCCGCGGCCTCCGACCTGACCCTGACCGCCGGCGACGGTCCCGAATTGGCGACCCTCCACGGTGAAAACCTCCATATCTTCACCCCCGGCGATCGTCTCCTGGTTCATCGCGGAGATATCAACGCCACCCACCTCTTTCGAGCTCGAATCGTCGACCGCGACGCTAATCTCCAACAAGACAGCGTCACCCTGAAACTCTACTCCGGCCAGATCTCCTCGGACCTCCCCGACTCCGGCTGGATCGTCGACAAGATGCCCGCCCGGCTCGGATATAGAACGGCCCACCGAGCCCTCTACCGGGTGATGGAGAACGCCCTCCCCACCATTTTGGAGGTGCTCCTTCGACCGCAACTCCAGGAGGAGTCTACCGCCGACCTCATCGATGACGACGCCACTCTTCACCCGGCTACCGCTGCCCTCCTCAATGATTCCCAGATCCAGGCGCTCAACGACGCTCTTCAACATCGACGACCGGCCACCCTGATCCAGGGCCCCCCGGGAACGGGCAAGACCACGGTCATCGCCCATCTATCCCTGGAGTTGGCCGCTCGAAAACGCTCCGTACTCCTGGCCGCCCTGACCAATACGGCCGTCGACACCATGCTTGTTCAGGTCCTCGATGCGGCCAAAGCCCGCGGCGAAGAGCCGCCGCCCTTTTTGCGCCTCGGCTCGGCCCATAAATCACCGCTTCTGGCCAAAAACCTGCGCGACCGAGGGCTGGACCCGGCCAAATTCTTTGCCGATGATCTGGGCCGCGACGCCACCAGCCTAAAAGCCCTGGCCCGGCGGCTCAACGAAGCCAAAATCGTCGCCACCACCGCCCACAGCGCTCTTCGTCACCCGGTGATGACCTATCTCGAGCGCCACCGGCAACAACCGGCTTTCGACGTCGCCCTCATCGACGAGGCCAGCCAGTTGACCGAGCCCATGGCTCTGGCTCCCATCTCGTCGGCCAGCCGCTTCGTACTCGTCGGCGATCACCGACAATTGCCGCCCATCGTCACCAGCGAGCAGGCGCTCACCGCATTTCTGCGCCCCATCGACGCCTCCGACGAGCAGGAGAATTCCAACAGCTCTCTTGCCACCGCCCTTCTGGAAGCCGGACTCGGCGGCCTCGACCAGAGCCTCTTTGAGCGACTCGCCGCCTTTCTAACGCCCCGCCTGCTCACGACTCAATACCGCATGCACCGCTCCATCATGCGCTTTCCCGCTCACCAATTTTACGACGGACGACTCATCGCCCACCCTTCGGTGGCGGAGCATCATCTGGACTGCAGGGGCGAAGAGATTCCCGAGACTCTCTCTTCGCAACACCCCGTGGTCTTTGTCGATGTAGACGGCCAGGAGGTGGGCCGAACCAACCCCGCCGAGGCCCGCGCCGTTTTGCAGACCGCTTCCCACCTTTTGAACCTCAGCCCCGAGGCTTCCCTGGGCGTGCTCTCTCCCTTTCGGGCTCAGGTACACCTTCTGCGACGACTCCGGGGCGAATTCGACCTCCCGCAGCTCTTCGATATCGACACCGTGGAGCGCTTTCAGGGGAATGAACGAGACGCAATTCTGGTAAGCCTTGTGAAGACTCTGCGCCCCGGCGACTTTTTGGCCGACACCCGCCGCCTCAATGTCGCGTTGACCAGGGCGCGCAAGAAGTTAATCATCTTCGGCTCTCGATCTTGTCTCGAACAAGACCCCACGTTTCGCCAGTGGCTTTCTTCTTCTGAAACCGTCGTACTCTCATGGAAACTCTGACGACCAACAATCACTGCAGCGCTGCCAGCCGCCTCCTAAGCGCCCTTATCCTGTGCTCGCTCCCTTTTGGTTTACTGGCCTGCGACAACGACAACGACAGCGACCAACCCGCCGTCGAAGCCCCGGAAGCTGAAGTCCCTCACTACGATCGCGACACCGTCGAATCCACGGAAGCCGTCGATCTTCGCGACCCTTCAGGGCAGACCTTCCGTCGACTTCGCGCCTCCACTCCGGAGGTCTTTCCGCCCTGTCGACAGATCTTTGAGGAGGACGGCCAATTCCTAGACTGGCCCCTCTCCACCGAAGAGCAGGGCCCGGCCCTCTTCGGCTGCGATCCGGAGAGCTTCGTCGAATTCGACGACGGCCGCCGCATCATCGCCTACGCCACCGGCATGGAAGAGGACCGACGGGCCACCCATCTTCAGATCATCTTTTACGAAGCCGATGGCTCGATCCGGTGGAAAAACCTGATGGATCGAAGCGCCGAGAAACAGAATTTCGCCGCCAATTATCGAGGCTCTTTTTTGACCGTTGTCGACGATCGCCTGGTCTGCGCCGGAACCCTCTGGCAGGGCGGCACCCAGCTCCAATGCGCCCGAAAGGAAAATGGCGAGGTGGTCTACGATGACGTCATGAACTTCTGGGCCGGAATCAAACCGTTTGCCTTCGACGGAAGCCTCTTCTCCACCGACATCCGGGGGATCACCCGACGATATCCATTTCGGGGCACCGAGATGCGTCACCGCGCCGTGGAAGGCCGCGGCGGCCGCTCCGCTTTCTACGCCACCGACGAGGAGCGAATCTTCTTTTCTCCCGCCGAAGACGAGCCCATTCTCACCGGCTGGGATCTCGAGACACTTTCGCCAATCTGGCGAGCGGAGTTGCCCGATCGACCGCGGATTACGTACCAATTTGTCAGCGCCGAGCACGACCTTTTGCTCCTCAAGGTCGAAGAATATCTCTACGGCTTTGATACAAAGAGCGGCGAAGTGCGGATGGCCTTCACCGTCGGAGAATCTCACCCGCCGGTGACGTTTTCCGACGACACCCTCTATTTATTGCTACGCCGAAACGAAGATCCCCCGCTGCTCTACGCCATCGATCCGCAAAACGGAGAGGTCCGCTGGGTAGCGCTGGCCACCGCCGGCACCCTCCAGCTTCACTACGACCAGGGGCTCTTACTTCGAAGCGTTCGAGCCGTGCACTCGGTTGTGCCTGCCGACGAAGCACCTTCCGACGAAGTGCCCGCCGATGACTGAGCCTGCGAAAGAGACCACCTGGAGAGACTGGAAAGAGCCTCTTCTGGCCTTTTCGGGACTCCTCATCGCGCTCGGCAGCGCCACAGCTCTCACCGCCGTATGGGCACCTCTATCGGGACACCTTTTGGCCATCGCGGCGATCTTCTTTCTGGGGATCCCCTATTTTATTCTGACCCGAAAGGGCGCAGACTTTGAGCGCTTCGGCATCGATCTCGATCGCATCCCGGCCCGACATATCCTATTTGGCTTCGTGGTCACCCTGGTCGTATTTCCCCTCTTCGCAGCCGGCAATCATATCTGGGAGACCCGGGTTCTGGAGCGCGACTTTGAGTATTCCGCCGATCATTACCGAAAATGGCCGGTGGAGTTGGAAGCCTCCTCGCTCCGGCCGCCCTCGGATCGGGGGCTCCAGCTTCGGGTCGCCGCCAACAGCCTCCACTTTGAAGTCACCGGCCCCGACGAGGCGAGCCCCTGGATTCTGGTTGCCGCCGATCGCCCCTTTTCCTGGCGCGACGGCAATCACGTCTACGCCACCCCGGCTCCACCGGAGTGGTTCGACGATCCCACGCTCATCGAACTCCCCCCCGAATACCCGAGAGTCGCCCGAGAGAGCTCCCAATATTGGTTCATACACCCCGCATCGAGCCGCCAGTCGGGTCGACTCTCCCTGTCGCCGGCCCATCAAGTCGACGGCGGCGCCGTTCCCCACCGGCTGAACCTTCAGCTCTTGCAAGCCCCCGATGCTCCGACCCCGACCCTTCTGAAGGGCAGCCGTCTCGTATCGACCGAGGAGACCGGCCACGAGATCGAGCTTAAACGCAGCCACTGGTGGCTGATCCTCTGGGGATTGACTCACCTGATTCTCATCGCCCTGCCGGAGGAGTATTTTTACCGCGGTTATCTCCAGACCCGCATTCACGACCTTCTGGGAACGGACCCCGACAACCCCCGCAAAATCCTCGGATTCAGCCGGGCCAATTGGATCACCAGCGCCTTCTTCGCCCTGGGCCACGTCCTCATTCCCATCGGCGGCGCTTTTGTGTTGGCCCGAGGGGCGGTGTTCTTTCCTTCGCTGATCTTCGGCTGGATGCGAGAGCGGACCGGCTCGATCATCGCCCCGACGATCTTCCACGCCGGTGCGAATATGATGGTGTTGATCATCGCCGTACATTATTTTTGAGTGGTGGGGTCGGGGTACCATTGGGAGTTGGGTCGACCTCGATCGGTCAACCCAACTCCCAGAGGTCGACCCTGATCGACGACAACCCACCCAACAAGGGGGGTTCGACCCCCCTCCAAACCCCGTTAACCCACTTTTTTTCTCTATCGACACCCCCCAAAACTGGCACAGACCACTTTCCAAGGGGGTTCGACCCCCCTCCACACCCCGTTAACCCACTTTTTTTCTCTATCGACACCCTCAAAAAGTGGTCCAGACCACTTTCCGGGGGGGTTCGACCCCCCCTATCACCCGCTCCAACCCTCTTTTTTTCTCTATCGACACCCTCGAGAAATGGCACAGACCCTTTTTCGCCGCTATTCACGGGGGTCGGCCTCTGGTCGCCGGAGCGCCTTGCGCCGAAGACCGGATTGGTGGCAAACTCCGGCCTGTGACCTCCGTTCCCGTTTATCTCCACTCGACGTATCCTCATGACTAATATCTCGGACCCCGCGGCGCTCGATGATGATCGACGAAAACGGGAGATTCTTCGACGCACGCGTATGGGATTGCTGGAAGATCTCGACGATTTGCGCGATGAACTCGTCGATCATCTGGAGGATTTCGAGACCCGGCTTAAACGAACCGCCCTACACCTCCCAAGATGGCTCGATCTTCCCGATAATTCCCTTCGGCAAACCTTCGAATTGCCGACGCCTGAGTCCTTAAAGGGAACCTTGATCGGGCCTCGAACGATCGCCATGGTCGCCGCCCGAGTGGAAGAATTTTTAGGAACGTGGCTGGGCGACGGCGACGAGATCCAGGCGTGGCTCAAACGAGAAGATGAGGAGGCCGTCGAAGAGCTCTCCGACGATCTCACCGCCCTGGAAGCCGCTATCGACGCGGCCTATAACTCCGTCACGGCGCTGGCCGATGATGGTCCCTTCGAGTTGGAACAAATTCTCGAGTCCATCGTCTATGAGCTCGAGACCAGGCGGGAGACCGACGTGGAAGCTCTGGAGTCGCTGGTCCAGGGCGGAGACGTGGACGCCGGTCGCGACGCACAGGCCGAGATCGCCGAATTATGGGAAGAACAACGTCGTCGCGCCGGGCAA
>SKNI01000314.1 GCA_007120615.1 Myxococcales bacterium
ATTATCGAAATCCTTCTCCCAGACCAACTCTTCCCGGGCCAGCCGCGCCCAGAAGGCTTCCGGATCCGCTTTGGCTTCCGCCCGCAACGTTGCCAGCTTATCGGCATCGAGCGTTGCGTTCTCCACAAATTGGTCAGACGGGGCGAATTTGCGATTCTCTTGAAGCGTGCTTTCAATATCAGACACGGCGAACCTCCGAAAAAAGTAGGTGAGTCGACCACTACAGCTATTTGATTCCCCCTATGCATACCGTGCGAAAGCGCAGTTGACCAGTGATGTACAGGCCCGGTGAGGTCCCCGTCCGCTCAAACGAAAAAAAGCGCTTTTCTCTTCAAGCGGACGGGACGTCCGCGCTCCTACCTGGCGTCGGCGTAGGCTTTGCTGGCGTCGGGATCCTCAGAGATCTCAAAGAGAACCTCTTCCAGTTGCTCTTCCGTAAGCCCGGCTTCCGAGAGCAAATCGTCGACGCTCTCAGGATTCTCCTCGATGCGCTTTGCCAGAGCGGCGATCTCGTGGGCCCGCTCGACCAGCTCGCTTATCTCAGCGGCCGGCTCCTCTACTTCTTCGGGTTCTTCAACGGAAGCGCTTTCTTCTACCGTCGCATCTTCCTGCGGGGCAGAATCGCATCCGACAATGCCTCCAAAAACCAGCGCAACAACGATCAACAAAAGGGTAAATCTCTTCATGGCAACCTCGCTTTTATGACGCACTTTTGATCAACGATATCTATAATTTACCAGCACCGTTTTACGGGCGCTTGTCCGATTTTCCTTGCTGGGCTCTTCCTGCACCGGACTCCGCTTCTTCTTCATCGGACTCCGCTGCCCCCTGTCTTGCGGGAGTCGGTCGCTGACGGTCCGCACCTCTTTCTGGTTGCCGGGCGCCCCGCTCCTCTTCGGCGACTCCGCCGGCTTGACCGGCCTTCTCCGCTCGGTCTCGGGCTTGCGGTGCCTGCCGCTCCCCGGCAGCCTCACGACGGCCCTCTCCCTGCTGAGCAGCTTCTTCACCACCACGTTGTGCTCTGGCGGGAGTCCGGCCCTCACGGCGGGCGCGGATGGACTCGGCCAATTCCTGACCACGCACTTCTTTCTCCACTTCTTCGCGCACAAAGGATCCGAAGTTATCCATCGGACCGTGCTCCCTGGCCGTCTCCGCTTCTGCTCGCAGCACCCGGCTGGCCCGGGAAGCAGCACGCCCCTCTGGTTCATCCCGGGCTTCCTCGCTGGCTTCTTCGCCGGCTCCTTCATCTTTGGCCGGACGCAACGCCGTAAGAGCCTCCGAGATATTGGCCTCGGTTACTCCCGCCGCCCGCAGCTCCTGCGTGGCCAAAGGCAGGTCCAACGCCTCCAGCACCGCAGTGGCTCGGTCGGTTGCTTCTTCCGACTCCTCCGCCACGGCCAGCGCCGGCGCACAAACGATCAACATAAGAATTGCAGAAAAGATCCGTTTCATTTCGGCTCCTAAAAATCTGGGGGAATACCCGTTTTTTATCGAGATCGTGCGCATGTGTTAAATCCTAACACCTCTGTCCCACGGAACCAATCTAGGATGCCACCCCGAGAACCGATCCTTGTTTCAGCACGCCGCCCCCCGAAAACCGACCTCTTTCCAGCACGTCGACCCTCAAATGTTATCGGCGTGCTGATGATGGTGTGGGTTTCGCAGACGACGTCCCGGATCCCACCCCATTTGCCTTTTGGGCCGATGGCGTCTACAATTTGAAGTTAGCAGTGCGCCGTCTGACGGTGACAGACTTTCGCCCCTCGTACGGGAATGAATTCGCCGCCGACGACGTTCTTCGATCGGTATGGGTCCACCATGACAACATGCGATGGAAAAATGACCTACGAAGAATTCGAGTGGCACATTTTACGCCTGGTATATGAGGAAGGCCTGCATCAATTGCAGCCCTCCTATCTGGCGTACGCTCTGGGGCTTCCCCACGACAAAGTCACCGAATTTCTGGACCGGGCCGCTTCCTCGGGGCTGGTGGAGATGGACGTCCTCGGTGACGGACGCCTGGAATATGTGGTTCCCGGCTTTGACGGCACCGGCGATCTGCCCGTGCCCATCTGGAAAGAGATCGAGGAGCAATTCGAATTGGAGCGTCCCCCCGACGCCCCGACCCCCACAAGGGCCGTCGAGGCCGCCCCCGAGCCTGGCCCGACCACCAACGTTCCGGCCCGCCGCGAAGAAACTATCCCGGTGGCCACCGACGGAACCTCCGGGTCTTCTCCCCGGCCTCCGAGTCCCAGGGCCAACGCCCACCGTCTGGCCGTGGCCCGTCATCCTCAGCTTCCCACAGCTCTGCGCCGCCATATCGAAGCTCATTACGACACCGACGCCTCCATGGTGCGGCTGTCTTCAAAAGAGTCCCCCATCGTGGGCACTCAGGTGACCATCGATGACCCCACCTCCCGGGCGATGATCGCCCTGGACAACGACGACCAATTCCCCTTTCGCATCGAGGCCTGCGACGACACCTATTGCGATCCCACCCAGACGGTGTTCATGCGTCAGATTCGAGTCCACGGCGTGGAATCGGAGCGTCAGCTTCGCTACCACGTCCAGCGCCTCTTTGAGTCCTTTGGCTATCGGGTGGTGCAGGCCGAAGAGGAGCGCCTTCGATTCGAGCGAGGATCGGTGACCTTTATCCTCGCTCTGGTTCCTCTCTTTGTGCTGGTATTACCGCTTTTCGTTTATCTTTTTCTCTACTGTATGGGCCGCTCCACGATTCATCAGGAGCCCGTCGAGTTGGACGTTCAATTCCGCCAGATCGTCGAAGACGATGAGCCGGTCTATGAAATCGACCTGACCTTTATTGGCCTTCATGGAGTGGTCCTCGGGGCCGCTGACCAGCGCGTTCTCAACCAGGAGATCGACACCCTGCGCGACGAATTGCGATGGTCATTAAGCCCCGGTTAACCTCCCGAAACTTCGCCAACCGAGACCGACCTTAGGGTCGGCTCGGGCCCGCGTCGCGCTCACCGGTCACCCCCTGGGTGATACCGGGTTGCGACCGGGTTTTTTTGTCCCATTTTGCACCGACCAGGAAACTATGACCGAGCTCTACGACTTCACCGTCGATAATATGATCG
>SKNI01000084.1 GCA_007120615.1 Myxococcales bacterium
GCGCCTCGCCGGAAATGACCTCCGAAATCACCACCGCGTATTTTCTCTCTTTGACGTCGAAGAGGTAGGCCTCGAAGAGCCCCATTGCTTCGGAGGATGTCAGACCATTCCCGACGACGGCCTCCGCTATTTGCTCGATTCCCTCCGGTGAATGTGCTGAAGCACAGCGGTGCTTTCGCCGCTTTCGCCCCCCCTCTCTCCTCTTGAATTTGCACTATGATTCCATTATGGATACACTTTACGTAACGATTCAATTTAGTGGTCCGGTTGTTGGTAAATAGCGAAAATAATGCCGAATATCGGATTTTCAGCATAAAATGGATAAATTCATGTCTCTGCGAAACTATACCGTTCTCGCGACCTGGTTGCTCATTGGTCTCTTCTCGATTGCCTGTGGTGAAACCCAGGGTCATAGCTCAGCGTTTACTGACAACGGCACCCGAACTGGTGGTGATGCCGATGGTGACGGCGATCACGAACAGACCGGCGCCGACTATTTTCTGGAATTGGTCGGCGATGATCACCAGGAGGTCATGCTCGGTGACTCCGTAGATGTGGTCACCCGCCTCACCGATCGCGATGGCAACGCCGTAGAGAATCAGTCCATCTCCTATGAGATCTGGAACAGCCCGGCAGACCCCGACATTCGGCTGGAAGCCCTGGCGATCTTCGTCGACGACGACGGATATGCCTCCAACCGCCTCAACGTCGGTGGGACCATCGGCACCATTACGGTGCGCGCCTCTCATCACTGGGTCGACGACCCCGTAGAGCTCACCGTCGACATCAGCGCCCCACCCGTGGGCGATCTGCAGGTTTCGGTGATCCACGATGAGCAACACCTGATGGAGCTCGGAGCCTTCGACGTTCGAACCTGGAAAACCAGCCATGTCCCCTGTCAGATGGTTCCGCCCTATTCACTGCCCGCGAACGCTCCCATCGACGAAGCCCACCTGCCGACCCTCTTTGATCAGGCCATCTTCCATGAATACGACTCCATGGAGACCTATACCGTCGCTGTCATGGGTCACGGCTCTCACGGTCAGATCTCGGCCAAAGGTTGCGTCGAGGGCGTCGAACTTATCCCCGACGACACCGTTCACGTCGAAGTCCCGATGGAGCTTTTGCCCCTGTCGCCCACCGGCGAATATGACGTCATCAGCTACTGGGATTTCCGGGAAGCCCTGGCCTCCACCGGCGACGTTGGCTCCACCATCGTGGAGCTTCTGGAATGGGTCGCTAACCCCGGCGGAATGATGGCTGGTTATATGATCGACTGGGCCGTCGACTACGTCTGCGATAATTACGGAACAACAGAATGTCTCCTTGCAGCGGGTGCTGGAAGCTCTTACGAAGATGACCTGGCTGAGTTCATAAACGATCAGGTCGCCAGCGTCGGCTTCCTCAGTGAGATCCAGCAAATCGGCGAGGACCTTCGCAATACGGTCGCCAATATGAAGGTCGAGAGCATTCTGACCATCGACAATAAAGCCTTCGGCGAAGGCGAGTTGAGCGGACATGACTCCTGGCGAGCGATGTACTTCTACTGGACTCGAAGTTGTGACCCCGTTAACGACCCGCCGGACTGCGGTGAGATTCGCATCGGTCTTAACGACACCTCCGAATTTGGCGTCATGGAAGCCGACTGGGACGGACGCCTCTTCGACTATAACCAGCTCGAAATCGACCCCCACGATATGACCCTGCCCTACGGTCAGCTCATCACCTATATCCTCAACCAGCACATCATCCCCACCGTCACCAACGGCAACGCCAATAACCTCGGTAGTGCTGTAGACTACTTCCTGTGCAGCAACATCGATGACTTCAGCGTCTGGGGCGTAAACGTTCCCCTTCAGAGCGTCTGCAGCACTGCCGTGAACGTACTGGGATTTGCCGCCGACTCCTACCTCAACAACCTGACCTACTCCATCGATCTCTTCATCAGCGGAGTTGGAACCATGGTCGACCTGGAGAGCAACGCCATCGTCGACGTCATTGAGGAGGGCTTCTTCCTCGGTGAGCTCTACGACGAAGACGGTAACTCCACCGACATGCACTCCGAGTTCACCGCCGAGCGCCGAAACTGATCACCCCGCGAGATGTCTAGAAAATGGCGGCTCCCATGAGCCGCCATTTTCATATCTCATGAAAGAATCTGGGCCGTCGCCTTGTTTACGACGTGACCCGACTTTTCAGGTATTGGAGTCCTACTTATGACACGCAATCTGCCCGTAGAAACGGACCCCCGCTATATCGCCATCGAAGAGCGAAGCCCCAGAAACCGGATCCTCATGCTCACCCTGGCCGTCTTCGGCGGCATGTGGGGGTTGCACCGCTTTTATGCCGGCAAAGTCTTCACCGGCATCTTGATGTTTCTCACCGGCGGTGGATTTTTCATCTGGTGGATCATCGACGTTCTTATGGTCTTATCTGGTCGATTCAAAGACGCCGAAGGCCGAGTCCTGGGCCCGCCCATGCACGTTCAGCGCCAGCCGGCGGGCCGACTCACCCACGAGCAAGACCAAAGACATCTGCCTCCTCAGGACCGCAGCTTCTCCACTCACGAGCCCGATACCACCGGAGTCCAATTCGACGACTTCGACGATCCCCTCCTCGAAGACCCCCTGGAGGAAGAATTCCGAAAACTGGCCCAACAGCAACAAGGCACCGATGGCCATACCGAGGCCGGAGGCTGGTGATAAAAACCAGCACTCCGACCTCTGATATGCGACGTCCTTGCGATCACCTGGCCATAAAGATCGTCGCCCCGTCGCGATAGAGCAGAAATAGGTTCTGCCTTCGGTCAGGATCGTAGGCCGCAGCAAACTCGCCGACACTATTTACCGCCCGGCGATTGACCTCCAGAATCACATCTCCCTTTCGAAACTGAAGTCGAGCACCCTCGCTATCGGGCTCAATGCCGGTGACGATCACGCCCCCTCGAATCGCGTCGGATACATTGAATTGTCTGCGAAGCTCACCGTCGAGATTCTTCAAACTCAGCCCCGAAATCCCCGAATCCTGTAGCACTTCTCCACCAGCCCCGGGACGATGCTCCGGACGTTGGGCATCGGCCAGAGATCCCAGCAA
>SKNI01000343.1 GCA_007120615.1 Myxococcales bacterium
CCACCGTTTCAAAGACCTCTCGAGTGATCGATGGAACGAGCAGAGGGAGGTGTTCACCGTGGACCGAAGGTGCCTCCTGATAACGGCGAAGGGCAGTGCGTCGAAACCGAAGCGGGGAGTGCTGGTCTTGTTGGGCCCTATCTCCTGGCTGTCGTTTATCCAGGCCCAGCCGTAGCCCCAATAATAACCAGGCCCCATCGATATGGTGATCCCTGGAGGCTTTCTTCGCCAGAAGATCGTGAGCATTGATCTGCGCTCTCCATCCATGTCGTCGAACCTCGATGGAGGAAGGACTCCATTTGATCTGAAGACCCAGGCGATCGGCAGCGCGGACGATGGAGGGGGCCAACGCCATCTATTCTTCCCGGATCTGGTGGCGAAATACCTCGGTCTGCCAGGGGATAAACCCGGCTTCGTGGCTTTCAAAGAGATGGGTCTCTACTTCCTGAAGTTCGCCGTCTTCGATGGTGTAGATATTAAATTTCCCGGCCATCGCCGGATCATCGCCGATGGCCTGCACCGAAGTGCTCCCTGCTTCGCAGATAAAGGTCGTACCAGGGGTACCCAATTTCGGAAGGCGGAAGACGGAGAAATAATGATTATGACCATGAAGGACCAGATCCACGTCCCGGGTGCGAAGGGTGCGCAATACCTCCTCGCTGTTGAGCAGGCGTCGATTAAATTGCATCGAATGATGATCATCGGGGAGCAAAGGGTGATGAATTAAGACCAATTTAAAGCGTTTTTCAACCTCTGGGTCCTGGAGAAGAAGACGGGTTTGCTCCAACTCCTCATCTCCCACTCGTCCCGTAGCAAAGAGCCAGGGGGTCGCGATTCCGCTGTTCATTCCGATGATCGCTACATCCCCCCGGAGGTGACAGAAGGGATACCCATCGTCCCCCTGATATTGCGGAAGATCGCTGTGTAGGAAGTTCGCAAAATGCTTCTCGAACCGACGCTCCCGTACCGCGCCGGGCGTGTAATAATCATGATTTCCGGGGACAACGCTGACCCGGTCGGCGGCGTCAGGGATGCTGGAGACGATCTTTTCGGCCGCAGCGAACTCCGAATCCAGTGCAAGATTCGTCAGATCGCCGCTGATCGCGATATGATCCACGTCCAACGAATCCAGATGTTCCAATGCCCTCTGCACCACCTCAGTGGAGTGAGCATTGGATCGGTTCAGGAGCAAATTGAGGCCACCCACCAGACGTTTATTTAAAAACTGCTGCGGGCGGGGCTTATCGAGCTCAAGGATATGAAGATCAGAAATATGACCAATACGCATCGAAAAATCGTCCTGTCGGTGAAGTCGAACTAAGTGCAGCCCGTTGGGATCTCGTCACCACTCCCGCCGCTATTGAACGACGATTTTGCCTTCGTCGCCCAGTCCTCGGCGGGAGTGCTACCATAATCCCGGCGGACAACTGTAGAGCTTAATCTTCCGGCGGCGCTATCAACTCAACGGGGACGGTATCGATATTATTATTGCGATTTACGTCGCCCAACTCGTCATCAGGATCGACGATCACGTGCAAATAATGGGTTCCAGTATCGTGGCCTGCGGGGACGCTGACCTGCCCGCTAATTTCGACGGACTCGTCGGCTCCCAGCTGGGGGGCGTCGAACAGGCCCAGAAGTTGGTCTTCGCTCTGGTTGAGATTGGCCGTATCTCCAAGATAAACCTTATACTCAACTCCGGAGACATCATCGCCGCCGTAATTGCGAAGGTCGAACCCGTATCGAATACTTTCTCCTTCCCAGTAGGAGCCGGGACCGATGCTGAGATTCTCGGCCGCCAGGTCCACTCCGGGAAGTCCATCGGCCTCCAGGCGATAGGTCACCCGACGCTCACTGCCCCCGACGGTGACTTGCAGGTGATAGAGCCCGGTGGTGGGAGGCTGATAATTGGCGATCTCTGCGATGGGCACCCCGGGGGCGGACTCGACGATCTTATCGACCGTTCCGTTGGGGCGGTAAAGCTGCAATCGCAGCGTGCCGGGCTGCTGAGCGGGATCGAGGATGGCTCGAAAGTCCACCGTCGATTGCGGCGAGAGTTGGATGCTGAAGAAGTCCGTATCCTCCACCGGACAGCGGTTCAACGTTCCTCCGTGCTGCAGGGCGGACCACAGGCTGGTGGCGGTATCAAAGTCATCGTTGGGCTCAAAGATGGGATCGCATTGCAACTCCGGGGGGACCTCGTCGATGTCCAACTGGAGCTGGTAGGTATTTTCGGCGCTTGAATCCAGGGAGACGAGAAAGACCCGCAGGTAATAGCATTGATCTCCGTTTACGTAATCGACGTTGACCTCTTCGACATCGACGCCGCTCTGAGCGGAGGTGTCGATGACTTCCAGGTGTTGATTGTAGAGGGTCATATCGATATCGCCGTCGGAGTCGTCGAAGAGAGCTCGGGCCGAGACGGAGTGACCGTTGGGGGCACAGATCTCATAATAGTCGCTGCCGCCGGCACAGGCGACCAGATTGCTATAACTTCCCTCGCTCAGCGGGGCGGCGAGGGAGAAGGAGTCGTTTGGAGTAAATGCATCAAAGCATCGGGTCTCCACGCTGAATTTGCGCGAGAAAGCGGCGTTATTGGAGGTATTATCCTCATTGAGGTCGCCCGAGGGATCGAGATCGACGGCCAGATAATACTCTCCGTCAACAACCTCGGGAGGAATGACCGCCTCCATAGTGACGTCTCGAAAGGAGCCGGCGCTGAGGGAATCAACATCGACCATGGCGATCGAGATTTCATCGGCGCCACCGATCTCTCGCTCCTGGGTCAGCGCGATACGAGCCTGAAAATTGCCGGTAGCCTCCTGCCCGATATTATAGATACGGGCATCAATCTCCAGGCGGGTGCCGACGGAAAAAGAGTCCTGGGGCGGAATGCCGATATTTCGAGGAAGGACGTCCACATTTTCCGGCTGAGGCAATACCTCGACGTCGAGGTCGTAATAATTACGCACCGTAGGATCGTCGCCACAGACTGCGAAAATATAGCGCCGGTTACTACCGGCCAAAAATACCCCGACTTCCTGCACGTCGGTGGTGCTGCTGGAATCCAGCGGCTGAGATCCGC
>SKNI01000300.1 GCA_007120615.1 Myxococcales bacterium
ATCGTGGCGTTTGTGACGCTGGAAGATGGCGTGGATGCCGATGAAGATCTGGTCGCCGAGCTTCGAGCCCATGTGGCGCTGGAGATCGGAGCGCACGCCAAGCCGTCGGAGATCAAATTTACCGACTCGCTTCCCAAGACTCGCAGCGGAAAGATCATGCGTCGGCTTCTGGCCGATGTGGCCGCCGGTCGCCAGAGCGGAGATACCTCCACTCTGGAGGACGCCGGCGTCCTCGATAAATTGCGAGATGACGTGGAGGGATAGTCCTCGCGGCAGACTAAAAAACTAAACCGACGAAGAGTGGCGACATGAACGAAGAACGCTACCAGGTCGATAATCGCGCCGGGTGGACATTGGACATCCGGCGCTTTTATGATCCCCGCCTGCTACAAAAAGATCGACGCCCCGTGGTGATGGTTCCGGGCTATTGTATGAATAGCTTCATTCTGAACTATCATCCCACGGGAACTTCGATGATCGCCTCATTGGTAGAGGCGGGCTTTGAAGTATGGGCTGCCAATCTACGAGGTCAGGGCGACTCGCGTCAGACCACTCCCAGGGTGCTCTGGCGACGCGAGGGCTACGGGTTTGCCGCCCTGGGGCTTGTGGATTTGCCGGCCGCTTTGAACTTCGTTCGAGAGAATACCGCCTGTGACACCGATCAGGTCGATCTGGTGGGCTGTAGCCTCGGGGCGCCGGTTAGCTACGTATATCTGGCACACCATCCCGAGGATCACGGTGTGGGAGCGCTGGTCAATATCGGCGGTCCCCTTCGGTGGAATCTGGTTCATCCTCTTGTTGCAAGGGTCCTGACGTCGCCCAGGCTGGCTTCGCTGGTGCCCGTTCGAGGGACCAGAAGGGCAGCGCGGTTGGCGCTTCCCATCGCACAGCGATTTCCCTGGCTGCTCTCTTTTTATATGAACCCCTCGATCATCGATCTCTCGGCGGCCGATGAGTTGGTCAAGACCATCGATGACCCGAATCGAAAATTGACCGGCGAGATCGCCCGATGGGTTCGAGACCGGGACCTGATGGTGCGGGGTCGAAATGTCTGTCATAGCCTCTATTCGGTGGACATTCCCTTGCTGTGCATCATCGCCGGGCAGGACGGAATCGTGAATCCGGAGTCGGCGCTCTCCATTCTCGATCATATCGGCTCCCATGACGTGGAAGTCCTGGAGGTCGGTTCAGACGAGATGCCCCATGCCCACGCGGATTTATTTATCTCCGAAGGGGTTCAAAAGCGAGTCTTTGATCCGTTGGTGAAGTGGCTGCAAAAGCGGGCTGACTTGACCAAGAAAGAGGAGAAAGGAGCCTGAGATGCCGGAACTCGCCGAAGTAGAAGTGGTCCGTCGAAACCTTGTTCGCTGGTGGTTGGACTCCAGTGCGACAGACGTGCGAATCCTCGATGAGCGAGTGCTCAGTGATACAACTCCTTCGGCGATTGAAGCGGCTCTGAGACAGGACGTCAAAGAGCTTTCGCGGCGGGGAAAATACCTCTTCGCTCACCTGGCAGACGACACAGTCATCGTCTTTCATTTCCGAATGACCGGCAAATTGGTGCTCGCCGGCGTGCCGGAACCGAAATACGCGCGCCTCTCCTGGCTGGTCGACAAATCGGGCTGGATTGTGTTCAAGGATCAGCGGTGTCTGGGAGAGGTTCGGCTCCTGGGGAAAGAGGAGTTCAAAGAGTATGAGCCCCTTCAGAAGATGGGTCCCGAACCGGAGGACATCACGGTCGAGGACCTTAATAGTACCTGTTCGAAGCGCAGGATGCTCAAATCGGCGCTTCTCGATCAGTCGGTGGTCGCAGGGGTTGGAAATATCGCCATAAGTGAGCTCTTCTGGCGAGTGAAGCTGGCGCCGAAGGTTCGCTGCGGGGAGTTGAGCGACGAGGACTGGGAGAGCCTTGTGCAAGAGATGCCGCTCTACTTCGATGAGGTCATCGAGAAGTCGATGGGAGACGAGATTTTCTATCAGAATGAAGCGGGGATGGAGAATATTTTTCGGGTCTATGGCCATGCTGGAGAATCCTGCCCCCGTTGTGGCGGAGAGATCGAAAAAATGAAGGTGGCCGGGCGGGTTAGCTATTATTGTGGAAGCTGCCAGGGGTGAGGGACCTTTGACACGATGACCTTCGCCGTGGCATTAGGGTCTGAGTTCCTCATTGCCAGCCGTATCACAACTCACTTTGCGGAGGCCTCTCCATGAGCGATCAGGCGCCCAACCTTGGCGACCCCCAGGAAGAATTTACTCTCTCATCTCGTTCCGAACTCTCTTTGAGTGAGCTCGTCGCGGCAACCGAACTTGACGACGTTCATTTCTTTATTCGAGAGGGAATCGACGACGACGCCATCGAAATCGATGTGACCGATGAAGATGCCCGCTTTGCGCTTGTTCCCTACGAGCAGGAAGAGTACGCGCTTAATGAAGCGGCCTTTGAGCTTTTCGAAGAAGCCGGCTACGAGCCCGCTACCCTTCGAGATCTCCTGAATTTTGCGATCGAACGGCCGGCGGCTCAATTTGAATTCGATATCGTCGCTACCGGTACAATGCGCACGCGTCGGGTATTTAAGGATAAACCCGGGGAGACCGTCTGGGATCAGACCGATCGAGATCGCAAGATCTGCCAGTGGGCTGTGGGACTGTCCAACTTCAAAGAGAAGTCCACCCTGATTCCGGTGGAGTTATATCTGGGGAAGGCGATTCGAAAAGATGCGCTGGTATTGGTGCGTCTCGGGTAAAACCGCACCACACTTTGCTTGCTGAGGGGGGAGTCTATATGCTTACGGGGCTGGATGGTGGCTACCCCGGTTCTGACTCCTGATTTTCTGCAAGACGAGTTGATGATGCGTTTGTTTCGCGTTTTATGTGTTTTTATCGTCGTTTTTTTCGGTTTGAGTGTCTCCACAGCCGTTGCCGATGAGGGGGCAGATCATCTGGAAGATGCGCGTGCGCTTTATCAGGCCGGGCACTGGGACGATGCCAGTCAGGCCTTTGAGAAGACCTACGAGATCGCCGGAGAGGGTAGCGAAATCAGAGCCGCCGCGGCCCTGGAGTGGGCCAGTCTTTTGTGGGAGCAGG
>SKNI01000211.1 GCA_007120615.1 Myxococcales bacterium
GCCCGTAAAACCGCTCACCGATCATCAGCGCGGTATGCTCGGCGCCCATCGCCGGGGGCTCTTCTACCCCTTCGAGGTCATCGACTGGCTGACCTATGGCCCGGGGAGCGAGTCCAACAGCCGCCCTCTGACCTCCTGGCCCCAGGCCCCTCGCGGGTCATTTCAGGAATGGGACTACAATGAGGAGCAAAACTTCCAGCCCACCGAACGACCCTGGGGCCGAAATACGGCAAACCTGGTCGTGGGTCTGATCAAAAACGACCACCCCGACTTCCCCAAAGGCCTCGAGCGAGTGCTCATCGTCGGCGACTCCACCCGCACCATGGGGTCCCTCGGCGAGGAAGAGTCCCGGCGGGTTATTGCCGCCATCGATCTGGCTGATGAGCGCGGGCTCCCCGTGGAATGGGTCCCGATCAGCTCCGGTGCCCGCATCGCCTTTGACTCGGGCACTGAAAACCTCGACTGGACCGCCCGGGTACTTCGCAGAATCGTAGAATTCGCCGAAAACGGCGGCGTCATCAACATCATCGTCGACGGACCCTGCGTGGGCGCCCAGTCCTACTGGAACGCCGAAGCCACCATGCTCATGCACTGCAAGGGCGCCCTGATCATGACCCGGCGGGGATTTATGATCCTCACCGGCCGAAAAGCCCTGGAGTATTCCGGGTCGGTCTCCGCCGAGACCAACACCGCCCTGGGCGGCGAAGAGATCATGCTCCCCAACGGACAGGCTCAATACCAGGCCCGGGACCTCCTCGACGCCTACAGCATGCTTTTTCGACACTACGAATTCACCTACTCCGCTCCCAATCAAAAAGCCCGAATCTCCACCGACGACCCCGGCGACCGCGACTTCACCGAGAGCCCCGGCGACCCGGACTCCGGCTTTCAAACCCTGGCCGAGATCTTTGACGACACCCATAACCCGGGCCGAAAGCGCCCCTTCGCCATCCGCACCGTCATGGGCGCCGTCCTCGACTCCGACTCCCAGCCCTTGGAGCGTTGGAACCACGTCGAAGGCGCCGAATCGGCCGTCACCTGGCTCGGCAAGCTGGGCGGTCAACCGGTCACCATGATCGGCATCGAATCCCGCCCCACCCGCCGAAAAGGCCAGCATCCCGTCGACGGACCGGACACCTGGATGAGCGGCACTCTCTTTCCCGAATCATCGAGAAAGATCGCCCGCTCCATCAACGCCGCAAGCGGCACCCACCCCGTGGTGGTTCTGGCCAACCTCTCCGGCTTCGACGGCTCGCCTGAGTCTCTGCGCCACCGACAATTGGAGTGGGGTGCCGAGATCGCCCGGGCCGTCGTCAACTTCGACGGCAAGATTCTCTTCAACGTCATCGGTCGCTACCACGGCGGCGCCTTCGTAGTGTTCTCCCGGGACCTAAACGAGGGAATCCGCGTCAGCGCTCTGGAGGGAACCTACGCCTCCGTCATCGGCGGCGCACCGGCGGCAGCCGTCGTCTTCCCCCGCGAAGTCGACCGTCGCCTCGCCAACGACCCTCGACTGGCCGACGCAAAAGCCATCGAAGACCCCGCCGTATCCCGCTCTCGGATCGCAAAAATTCGCGCCGAGTTGCAGTCGGAGTTGGCCACCGAATTCGACTCCATCCACAACATCGAACGCGCCAAATCGGTGGGCTCCCTCGACGATATCGTAAAAGCCGGCGATCTCCGTAAATACCTCACCGACCTGCTCTAAACCCACGACACATCCTCTCCACAGCCCGCAGTTCAGGCTGTGGGGAGGTGGCCGAGCCGGCCACAACGTTTCCGCAAAACCGGAAGGGCCGGTGGGTCCTGCACCCACCGCCCCCGGTTGCGCGCAGCGCTCCTAATCAGCCCCGGGTCCTGCACCCGGGGAGGCGTGCGGGTCACCGATCACGGTCACCCACAGACGGTGCCAGACACCCTCATAAGTTGTTGTTTTTAATCATCTTCGCTCCAAAACCTGGGTGATTTTTCACCGAACCCGCCTCCCTCTCCACGCCGGGCCCCCCACCCATCTCCAAGAAATTTTTGGCCTTTTCCCACTTTTATGGTTCAATGATACAGAACGATACTTTTCTCTTCTGTACAGAGAACCCCCATGAGCGAGTACCAGCGTCGGCGTCGAAGCAAAGAGACGGTCACCGCCATCACCTACCAATTAGAATACGTCATGGATAATTACGACGTAGACCTGATCTTATTGGCCGACGAGCAGGGCCTGGTCATCGCCTTCGCCGGCGACCAGACAGCGGCCAATGGCCTCGGCGCCTTCGCTCGTCAACTCACCGAGGGTGCCGAGCTCGATCCCACCCTCCAAGAATTGATTCCCGGTCTGGAACCCCAGCGAATCTTGTGCGAAGTCATCACTCTTGACGACATCCCGCTTTATTTATGCGCCGTGATGACCCCGAACAAAGAGAGCGCCTACGGTTTTGAGCGGGCTCGAACCGGCATCAAACGAATCTACAAGACCACCGGCAGCCACCACTGAGCCTGGCCGGTTACTCATCTCGCCACGTAGCCAGATACTCTTTCTCTTCCAACAGGCTGATGCCCGTGCGCCACCGGTGATCCTCGGGCAAGGTCTTTACCCACTCATAAGTGTCCCGAGCCGTCTCCGCCAGCGGTCGCCGCACAAGCCCCTTCGCTACAGCTTGTGATGAATCTACCGCATAAATCCCGATCTTGCGCTTATCGGACCCTGGATGCCACAAGGGCACCTTTGATCCTTCCAGATGCACCCTCTTCAAGAACTCCTCAGAAGCCCATATAAACCGTGCATCTGAGCCGGTCCCCTCTTTACAGGCCTCGAGCATCTCTTCAAAACTCACCTGCTCTCCCGCTGCATTATAAGTGCCTTTCTCTCCTTTCTCCATGCACTCGATCGTCCACCGTGCCAGGTCCCGAGCGTCGATCACCTGCACATCCGCCTCCGGCTCTCCCGGCGCCAGCACCTCTCCACCTGTGGCAACTCTACAAACCCAGTAGGTAAACCGATCCGTCGGATCATAAGGCCCCCCGACAACTCCCGGGCGTATGATCAGCGCGTCTTTTCCATAGACTCCCTTCACAAC
>SKNI01000169.1 GCA_007120615.1 Myxococcales bacterium
ATCGGTGCGCACTTCGTCGGCGTGTTGCTGGACCTGGGACTTGATATACTCGCGCACCTTTTCTTCTCGGCCTGGGGCACCGGGCAATTCCGACAGAATTTTCAATATTTCCATGATAGACCAGCTCCATTCTCAACATTGCGACGGGGGGACGAAGGATTTCGTACGTCATTATGTACTATTCCTGTCGCTCTGGAGCAACAAGCGGTCAGGACCGGGCCCGATCATTCTGCGACAAAATGTCGGTTTCCACTTTACTTTTTCCCGACTATTTTACAGGATGCCCGCCGCAGAACTATGGATCTACTGAGGAGTACAGAGATGGCCGACGCACACGACGAACATGAAGGACCAATTCACCAGGCAACCTGGGTACCGGGGATGACCGTCGCCATTTGCCTGGGCTTTGTGGCGCTCATCATATTGGTAAAGTTCTTTTTTGGTCCCGCCGCCACCTGATCATCAGGGTTTGGGAATCCTCAACGTAGCGCTGACCATGGCGCTTCCGCTGACGGCGTATGCCAGAGTCATGGCGTGCAGCGTCCAGGGGCCGATCTTCCAGGCTCCTCCCCACAATTCTCCTACTCCCACATTTCCCGTGGCGTAGGAAGCGGCCAGAAGAATCACCAGAATCAAACTCGTCGGGATGGGAGCGCCCTCATAATGGGTCACCTTTCCGGACTCCCCTCCCATCGATGCGGACGTGGCGTTATATCGGGCCAGCCGCGCGATCCCGCAGACCACAAAAAAGACCAGCACTACTGTATCCCAGACCCCCTGCATTCCAAGCGTATATCCGATGACCGCCGGGGCCACGCCGAAAGAGACGATATCGGCCAGGGAATCTAAGTCGGCGCCCAGAGCGGAGTGCTTATGACGCCAGCGGGCGATGAATCCGTCGAGCATATCGAAGAGTAGAGAAATCGGCAGAAGAGCAAACGCCGCCCACATATAGGCCGGATTCTGCCCCTCCATAAACTTCAGACAGCAAAAGATCGCCGCCATCCCACAGGCCGCGTTTCCGATCGTCAAAAAGTCGGCCCCCACAAAGGACCGAAGCATCGTAAAACGACGTCTCCCCGAGGGGTGCTCATCCATCATTAGCTCCGCATCTGATAGGCCGCTTCCGGCGCGCTTTCCCATTCCATCTCGAAATCCAATTGTACATCGCCACCGAGTTCTCTGGCGAGTCGCCTGTCAAATTCGGCCATCTCGGCGTCTTCCAGGCTGAGCTCTTCTTCGTCGGAAGAGAAGATCGTCTGTCCGAAGACCAGCTCTGCGGTGGCCCGGTCGCGGGAATCATCGGCGGCCTTGAGCTGCTCCGCGACCCGGGTAAAGGTATAATAAATATCCCCGTCATCGGTGACCTGGACCTCGGCTTCGTAGTCGCGGACGATAGTTTCTCCGGCCGTTGAGGTATCAAATATCTTGGCATCTACCGGGCGGGGTTCGCCGTCCTGTGTCGACAAATAGACCGCTTCCACAAGGTTGCGACGCTCATTTTCTTTTGCGGCGCGCTTTTTCTTTCCTCGCCGCGCGATCGCCCGGGTTCCAGGAATCGCAAAGAAGAGGGTGCTGAAGATCAACGGGATAACACCCAGTCCGATGGCCACCGGCAAGGTAGTGGCGCTGGCCAGAACGATGGCGCCCATCATCAGATTGAACCCGTTGAGCGTGGTGATCCAGCGGTTGGTGGACTTCGGATTTTTCCCGGCCAGCGGCGGGACCCGGACCGGGCGCTGCCAGATGGGGGCCGGAGCTCTTCCCGCTTCGGCCTCGGCTTCGGCGGTCACTCGCAGATCATCGAAGCGGTACACCAACGTTCCGTCCTCGGAGACATCGATATCACCCCGAAACCGCATCACGCTCGCCGTCAGCGCCCGGTCGGCGGCTTCCAGACTCGCCCCGGTGCGGGAGGCCCAGTCGGCGGCGGTCACCCGACCCTGTTTTTGTCGTACAAATCGGGCGAAGGCCTTCTCTGCCGCCAGAGGATCGGTCTGGTCTTCCGGCCCGAATACATATCGAAAAATTCGTCGATACATCGGCTCTTCGGGCTTCTTCTTTTTTCGCCGTCGGCCTCGGCCCATTCCCCCAAATCCACCGCGCCTTCTGCCCCGCCCGTAGCCGCGACGCCCGTATGCGCCCTGTTGATCAAAGATACTGATCCAGAAGACCACCTCCAGGATCCGCAAGATCAGATAAAAGGGCATCAACATCATCTCGCCGCCGGCGTCGGAGTCCGACGACGTGGCTGCCGCGATCCCGGCGATAGCAAAGGCCAATAATAGAAGCACAAAGGCCGCCGTATAGCCGATGAGCATCACCATAATCCAGATCTTGAACACCCAGGTAAAGGCAGCCCAGGTCTTCTTCTTGAATTGATGCCACCGGCGTCCCGGTTGATCGCCGCGTCGCTTTAACTTCGGGTCGAAGCGATATAAGAGGTTTCCATCATCATCGACATCGAGATGGCTCTTATAAAACTGCAGCATCCGCCGCATCGCCAGCTCCGTCTCCTCCAGGGGAAGTCCCGTATCAGACGCAACGTCGCCCGCCGTAGCCACACCCTCGCGGCTACGCAGGCTCTTGAGGATTCGATCCTCGTATTCAAACTCCGTGAGTCGTTTACCCATCGAGAGCAAAAAGTCCTGATCTGAGTGAGGTGAATGAGAGGAGAGAAGCGCACGAGTAGTGAAAACGTAACGATTAATCGTCGTCGAAACTTCCGTGACGGCCGGCGCCGGATGCAAATCGAGCCGCTCCCAAGCGAGCTTCGACCTCCACGGCGTCCTGGCCCAGATCGAATTCTCGAGCCAATGCCTGCTGCTCGTCCAGCCCCCACTGGGCATACGCCGATCGCCGGTCACTGCGCAAGCAGGTCTGAGGAAATGCGGCGATCTTATGAGCCAACTCTTCAGCCTCCACTCGCGCCTGAGCGGAGCCCACAAGACGGTTGACCAATCCCCACTCCAGCGCCTCCTGCGCGGAGACCGCTCGGCCGGTCAAGATCATATCGATCGCCCGGCTAGCCCCGATCGCTCGGGGAAGCCGCACCGTTCCTCCGTC
>SKNI01000402.1 GCA_007120615.1 Myxococcales bacterium
CGGATTTCGGGGAAATATGGTCTTTGTAGGCCTGCCTCTGATTATCTTCGCCCTGGAAGCCCGACGTAGCGGGGCCGACGAAATAGTAGCCGGGTCGCTCCTGGCGGTGGCGGCCATGGTTCCCCTTTATAACCTGATCTCCGTTCTTGCGCTGGTGATCGCGGAACATCGATTCGATCTCTCGGTGATGCCAAAATTATTGGCTCAACTGGTGAAAAACCCGCTGATCATCTCCGCTCTGGTGGGCGGGGGATTGGGGTGGCTCGGATGGGGACTTCCGGTGGTGGTGGACCGGCCATTTGACCTGCTCGGCCAGACGGCGGTGGCCCTGGCCCTGGTTAGCATCGGTGGGGCCCTTGTGGAGTTGGAGATTCGCGGTCACGTGGGGCAGGCCCTGATCGCGGGAGTCTTCAAGGTGAC
Organism: Myxococcales bacterium; assembly: GCA_007120615.1. Classification (GTDB taxonomy): domain Bacteria; phylum Myxococcota_A; class Bradymonadia; order Bradymonadales; family Bradymonadaceae; genus SKNI01. The sequence continues at coordinate 421 of SKNI01000402.1, forward strand.
CGTGATGCCGCTGGTGACCTACGCTCTTTGCGTTGCCTTTGCGCTCCGCCCCGAGTGGACGCTGGTGGCCATGATCTTTGCCGCCTGCCCCACGGCGACGGCGTCGTTTATCTTGACGACTCAACTGGGCGGCGATGATGCCTTTGCGGCGGCCTGCGTGGTGGTGAGCACCGGACTTTCGCTGATCTCGCTCGCATTTGTGTTGACCTGGTTCTGAGTTTGTCGGGGATTCGAGTTTGTCCCACATAAGCAGTGTTTAGGTTTGACGACATCAAGGAGCTTAAGGGGCGCAGGGAGCAGTGATGGCAAAGCAGTGGGAGAATTGGTCGGGAAGTCTTCAATTTTCGCCAGAGCAGTTGGAGAAGCCCGAGAGCGTCGGGGAACTTCAACAGCTCGTGGGCGAAGTTGCTAATCGGTCGGGGACCATTCGCGTGGTCGGTCGGGGACACTCCTCGACCCCGCTGGTGGCCACCGACGACACCCTGGTTTCGCTGGAGAACTTCGGCGGAGTCTTATCCACCGATCGCGAGCGCTGCGAAGCCTGGGTGCGTCCGGGAACGATGTTGAAAGACATGGGCGAAGAGTTGTTGGAGGCCGATCTGGCGGTTCATAACCTGGGGGATGTCAACGTGCAGCATCTCGGCGGGGCCGTGGGCACCGGTACTCACGGGACGGGAAAGAACCTGGGCAATCTCTCCACGATGGTGCTCGGCGTAAAGATGATCACCGCCGACGGGGAGGTCATCGAGCGCCATATCGAAGATGACCCCGATTTTCTTCGAGCCGCCCGGGTTTCGCTGGGAACTCTGGGCATCTTCGTCGCGATTCGCATTCAACTTCTGCCGGCCTATCAACTTCATCGCCAGGAGTGGTGCACGGGAGTCGAAGAGTGCATGGAACACCTCGATGAGCTCATTGAAGAGAATCGAAACTTCGACTTTTATTGGTATCCCCGAAGCGATGAAGTGAAACTTAGAACCTTGAACCCTCCGGGAGAATCAGCGCAGATCCCCTACGCCGACCTCTTAAAAGAAGGCCAGGACTGGGCCCCCAATATCATCTCCAAAGCTCGCCATTTGCCCTTCGACGAGATGGAATATTGTCTGCCGGCCGAGGCGGGTCCGTCGGCCTTTCGAGCGGTGCGAGAGCGGATCCTCAAAGAGCATCGCCGCACCGTGGGGTGGAGAACTCTTTATCGAACCACCGCCTCCGATGACGCGATGTTGAGCAGCTCTTATAACCGGCCCACCGTGACTCTTTCGTTGCATCAAAACGCTGGGCTGGAGTTCTGGGACTTCTTTCGCGATATGGAGCCCATCTTCCAAGCCCACGAAGGCCGGCCGCATTGGGGCAAAAAACATACTCTGAGAGCCGAGGAATTACGGAAGCTCTATCCCGAGTGGGAGACGTTTCAAAAGATTCGTCGCGATCTCGACCCCCGGGGGCTGTGGATGACCGACTATCTCAGAGATCTCTTCGAAGGGCGACTTTGAAGGGCGACAAGACCGGAGGCCAGACGATGAGTGAGCAGATAGGACATCGAATGTGGGCGATTGCGGGGAGCAATATTCCCCTGGACCAGACCGGCGACGAGCCCGACTTCACAAGCCACGATAGCCTGTGGATGCTCAACCCCAATGAAGAGGACGCCGACGTAGAAGTCACCATTTATTATTCAGACCAGGAACCTAAAGGGCCCTACCCCCTGCGCGTAAACGCCCGCCGGGTGCGAGAGGTGCGGTTCAACGATCTCATCGATCCGGCGGCCATCCCCCTGGAGACCGACTACGGAGCGATCATCCGCTCCGATACGCCCCTGGTCGTTCAGATCACCCAGATGGACACGCGGCAGGCCGAGAATACCCGAACCAATACTCTGGCCTACCCCGTTTCCTGACCTCTTATTCGCTGGGGCTCGACGCCTTGATCTCTTCTGGCTTTTCAAACCCCGGCCGGGTGATGATCTGATCGATATCCGGTCGCCGGGGAGAGGAGACGATGTCGACCTCCACAGGGCGACCGGTGCGGGCGGATTCGTAGAGCCCTTCGATGATCTGGACATCGGCCATCCCCTCGTATCCATCGGGTTCGGGTCCAATGCCCTGTTTGATGCACTCCGAAAAATAGATGAGCTCCGGGGCGAATTGGTCGCGCTTCTCGAAGGTATGGCGCTGGAGGTCGTTCCCGATCTGTACCTCGTAGGTGATATTGGTGGCGTATTGATACGCCTGATCCAGGTGAAGATGTCCCTCGGTCCCCACCAGTCGATAGCTAGAGATGGCCGTGGAGCCAAAGCCCGATAAGAACGTGGCGATGCGATTCTCGGGAAACCGAAGCAGGGCCCCGGTCATCTCGTCACAATCGGTAAAGCGCTGGTCTCCCTCTTTGCTCTCCGAGAGCGCCATAACCTCGATGGGCTCGTCGGCGAAGAGATAGCGGGCGGCGTTGATACAGTAGATCCCCATATCAAAGAGAGTTCCCCCGCCTTTCTCCAGGGGAAAGAGGCGAATATCGCCCTCGGTTACATTCTGGGTGAATGCGGACTGAAAAAAGCGCAGATCCCCGAGAAGCCCGCGGCGGGCGACGTCCACAGCCTTGAGGTTGGCCGCTTCAAAGTGCAGGCGATAGGCGGTCATCAATC
>SKNI01000591.1 GCA_007120615.1 Myxococcales bacterium
AGCCAGATCAACCAGCCCGTGAGCAAAGTCGCCATTCCGGCGCTCTCCCGGCTGATTGGGGAGCCCGAGCGGTATCGGCGGTCCTATAAGCGGATTCTGGAGAAGTTGTTGCTGATCACCATGCCTCTTGGGGCGGTGTTGATCGTCTGTGCCGACTGGATCATCTTGCTGATCTTAGGCGATCAGTGGGAGGCGGCAGCGCCGATTTTTGCGATGCTGGGGATCTCGATCTTTGCCCAGGCCATCGGAAATACCACGGGGTGGCTCTTTATCTCCCAGGATCGAACGGGGGAGATGTTTCGATGGGGGTTTATCGGCGCCGGAACGGCGATCGCCTCCTTTTTGATAGGTCTTCCCTGGGGAGCGGTGGGGGTGGCGCTGGCGTACTCGGTTGTGGGCATCTGCGTTCGCACACCCTGGTTGTTGTGGTACGTAGGGCGCCGCGGTCCGGTGCGAACCATTGATTTTTATCTCTCGGCATGGCCGGCGGCGCTGACGGCGGTAGGGGTCGGCGGCGCTCTTTTCGGGTTTCGCCAGGGCACAAATATTGCGCATCCGGCTTGGAATCTGGTTGCGGCGATTCCGCTGGCTGTTGTTTCGGCGCTGGCCATTCTGGTGATTTTGCCGAGAGGACGAGAGATCATGGCCGATGGCTTCGTGCTCTTACAACACCTTCGACGGGCAAAAGCGGATGACGAAGTGGACGCCGTAGATGCAGTGGTCACGGGCGATGAGGATGGAACGACGGCGAAAAAAGACGGAGAGTAAGAGATGACGATCTGGCAATTTGGACCGCTCACACTATCGGTCACCGGAGTTGGGCCGGTTTATGAGGCGTTGGCAGCTGAGCTGGGCTCGTTGCCCGTGTCCAAAGAAGAGCGGGCGGACGTGGAATTTCGATTCGTCTCTGAACTCGATTCGGAGCCGGAGACGATTCAAGTGGGCCGCTGGCGTCTTGCCGATAATTTTGTAGCCCGAAGCGGTCACGGCTATGAATTTTCCATGAGACGCGACGGCCCCCGATTTGCCGTTTCGATTGCCGCGGACTCCACCGACGGCAGCGCTCTCTACCGAACGTATCGTAAGGTCTGGGACTGGAATTTTCTGACCCCCGCAGAGACCGTCGCTAAAAATATCATGTACAACCTCTTCGATCTGGTGACGGGAGCGGCGTTTCTTGAGAAAGACGCCACCTACCTCCACGCCAGCACCTGCTCCCGGGGCGACGAGGCGCTGGCGCTGATCGCCTGGGGCGGGGTTGGAAAGACGACCTCGGTCTTGAAATTGGTCACCGAAGAGGGCTGGAAGTTCATGAGCGATGACCTGGGGCTCGTCGACGCCGGAGGGACACTTTTTCGAACGCCGAAACGGCTTCAGGTCTATGCCTATAATGTGGCCGGGCAACCCGAGCTTTTTCGCCGGGTCATGGAGGGCAGGGGGCCTGCCGACCGGGTCAACTGGCACTGGCGGCTGGCCCGGTTCGGCGACAAAAAGGTGCGACGACGCATCGGCGCCGAGGAGCTCTTCGGTGGGGAGAACGTGGCGGAGTCGGCAACCTTGACGGAGGCCATTTTTCTGGAGCGGGCCGATGTGCCGAAGATATCCTGGAGTGATCTCACGGCCGAAGAGTTGGCCCGGCGAAGTGCCACCATCTTAGTCGATGAATTGAACGTCCTCTTCGAGTTGGCCGTCGCGGCTGAGAGCCACGACGTGGATACGGGCCTTGGCACTCTCGATGAGCTTCGGGAGCGCTCCGAGGCCGTTCTAAAGCAAGCGCTCAGGGATAAGCCCACTCGCTGTCTGCACCTTCCGCTGGATGCGGGACCCGATGAGCTGGCCGCAGCGCTGAGCGCGCGGCCGGCATGAAGAACACGACCATTCTGCGGTGTGGACCAGGGCGTCCGCGCACCGAGGATCACAAGCCTTAGCGAGACTTCCCATGCGAATCGCCGTCATCAGCAGTGCTTTCCCCGTCCTGTCGCAGACGTTCGTTCTGAATCAGATCACGGCGTTTATCGACGCCGGCCACGACGTCACGATCATCGCCGATCACCCGAAGGAGCATGGCAACGAGGACACCCCGGTTCATCAGAGTGTAGACGCCTACGGCCTGCGAGAACGCACTCTGTACTGGGGATTTGTGGAGAATCCCCCCCTTGCGGAGCGGTTGGAGGAGAAGACCGATCTTTTGAAATCGACGGATTACGCTCAAATTGTCCGCGGTCTCTGGGCGGGCCGAGAGGCACTGGGCATCGGCCAGGGGCCGTCCACCTGGAGAAGAGTCAAGCGCGCGGCCCATTTGAGCACTGTGAAGCCCTTCGACGCCATCATCGCTCATTTCGGAACGGTGGGCCTGGAATGTCAGGCCCTTCGAGAGATGGGAGCCCTGAAAGGCCCGCTGATCACCGTCTTTCATGGCTACGATATGAGCCTTTATCTCCGAGAGAAGGGCTTCGATGTCTACGACGAACTATTGAAAAATGGCGAATTATTTTTGCCGATCAGCGGCTTCTGGAAGAGGCGGCTGTTGAGGATGGGCGCCGAGGAGGAGCGCACCATCGTTCATCATATGGGCATCGATCCAGCGCGGTTTACCTATGAGCCAAGAACACCGTCAGACGATGGCGAGGTGCGGATTCTGTCGATCGGCCGCTTCGTGGAGAAGAAGGGATTTGCCGATGGAATTAAAGCCTTCGCTTTGATCGCGGAGGAGTTTCCGAAGGCCCGTTATACCATCGTGGGAGACGGGGACTTGCGCCCCGAATTGGAAGCCCTGATCGAAGAACTGGGGGTAGCCGAAGGGGTTGAACTTACGGGCTGGGCCGACCGCGAGGAAGTACTGCAAGCGCTCCAGGAGCACCATATTCTGATGGTGCCCAGCCTCACCGCTGCAGACGGCGATATGGAGGGAATCCCCGTGGTCTTGATGGAGGGGATGGCGACGGGGATCGCCGTGGTCAGCACCCGGCACAGCGGGATTCCGGAGCTTGTGGAGCATGAGCGCTCCGGGCTATTGGCCGACGAGGGCGATGTGGAAGGCCTGGCCGACGCGCTGCGAAGG
>SKNI01000574.1 GCA_007120615.1 Myxococcales bacterium
CTTCCATTCCAACGGAAAGCCCGTCTCTCAAGAGGAGGTCAAGACTCCGGCCGACGGCGTGATCACGGGATTCGGCAAGATTCGAGGCCGAATGGCAGTATGTGCGGCTTATGACTTTACGGTCCTCGGCGGCTCGATCGGTGACGTCAGTGAGTTGAAAGTGACCCGGGCGCGAGAGTTTGCGCTCAAAAATCGAGTGCCCATGATCTGGCTTATCGACTCAGCAGGTGCTCGTGTCCATGGAGGGTCGGGCATCGACGGAGACCAGATATCTTTATTTGCCGACTCCGGCTATTTATTCCGGGAGCAAGTCATCATGAGCGGCGTCGTTCCTCAGGTCGCCGCCATGGTAGGCCCCGGAGCCGCCGGCACCGCCTATATCCCCGGGCTCGCCGACTACGTGCCGATGGTCAAGGGGACAAGCTCGATGGCCCTGGGTGGACCGCCTCTTGTGAAGGCCGCCGTCGGCGAAGACGTCGACGAGCAAGATCTTGGCGGAGCAAAGGTCCACAACAAAGAGTCCGGCGTGGCTGACCAGATGTATAAGAGTGACGCTGAGTGCCTGGACTCGATTCGAGAATATTTGAGTTATTTCCCTCAGAATTGCACCGAGCAGCCCCCGGAGCTTGAATTGGCCGAGGACGCCGACCGCGACGAGGGCGGTGCGATCCGCGAGAACCTCCTCGATATCCTGCCCGAGAGCACCCGTCGGGCCTATAATATGCTCGATATCATCGAAGCTCTGGTGGACGACGGTAACTATTTCGAGATGAAGCCCAAATTCGCCCGAAATATCATCACCAGCTTCGCCAGAATCGGCGGGCGCTCGGTGGGCATAGTGGCCAATAACCCGAAATTTATGGGCGGCGTGCTCGACAACGACTCCGCCGACAAAGCGGCCCGCTTCGTCAACCTGTGCAATAGCTTCAATATCCCCCTGGTATTTCTGCAGGACGTGCCCGGCTTTATGATCGGCAGCAGGGTCGAGAAGAAGGGAATCATTCGACACGGCGCAAAGATGCTCTATGAAGTAGCCAGCGCTACGGTCCCCAAGATCACGGTCATTGTCCGAAAGGCCTACGGAGCGGGCTATTATGTGATGTGCGGAAAGGCCTACGAGCCCGATCTTATCGTCGCCTGGCCCACCGCCGAGATCAGCGTCATGGGCGCCTCCGGCATGGTCTCCATCTTCGCCCGCAAGATGCTCGAGGGCAATCCCGACGCCGAAACCGTCAAAAAACAACTCGTCGAAGCTATTGAGCCCTATATCGACATCTACAAAGTCGCCGGCCGCGGTCTCATCGACGAGGTCATCGACCCCAGAGAGACCCGCGATTATATCCTTGCGGGCCTTGAGTTATCGAGAAATAAGACCGTGGAGCGTCCCTACCGAAAGAGCGGGGTGCGACCGGTCTGAGGCAGTCGTGGGCGACAGAAAAGTTCGACAATTTCACCACGCATCCTTGACGTCTTCTACGAGATCTGTTTTAACTGTCGACCCGCGACGGTACGCCGCCGCGGAAATACCAGTGTCGGAGCGTAGCGCAGCCTGGTAGCGCACTTGCATGGGGTGCAAGGGGTCGAAGGTTCAAATCCTTTCGCTCCGATTTAAGAGAAACCCGCTAATCTTCAACAGGTTAGCGGGTTTTTTTGTTGTCAAGGTTTTGGCTGGCAATAATTGTGATTATGAAGAGTAAAAAGAGAGCAATCTATCTGGGCATTGGAATTGTCATTTTCTTTGCCGCGAATATGAACGCTCCCGCCACTGACGGGGCGCCGGAGTGGATTGTTACGTGGGAGCAGATCTACGCCGAAGAGATGCCTCCAGTTGATATGAGTTACGGCTGTATGGCCTATGACGAGGAACGAGTTCGAGAGTCCATCATCGCAATTGGACCGGCGCCACAAGACCCCGCCGAGGATGACATTCCTCTTTACCTCGAGCGTTACCATGTGGGAGCCCCCAAGGTCCTGAAATAATCGTCCTGATCGGCGGTGGATTTTTCTCTCCCTGGAGCCTGGCCATGAACTTCTTCAAATACACGGCAATCGGTTCATTTCTCCTCTTCTGCTTGGGCTGTCCCGGCGTCGATGGAACGCACCAGAATGAGCAAGAGCCCGATGTCCTCGAACAGGATGTCCTGGATCAAGACGTTCGGGATCAGAATAGTCCGGAAACACTGGACATTCTCCTTGCGCGGCAACAGCATCCGGTGTTGCCGACCGGCCCGGTGGAAGTGCTCTCCTGGACGATAGTCACCGAGGAGACGACAACGGGATTCGTCGGTGAAGGGGAGTTGTTGCCGGGAGTCATCACCATTTCGTTACCCGGTTGGGAACCGTCGAGTATGCAAGAGCGTAGCTTGCGCCCGCTGGCAGGGACTCATACGCATTCGGAGTTGGAGCACAGCTACTTTCTGGTCACCGAGCCAACCGAGGTTCGCGTAGAAGTTGATGAGAGTCGAGTCGAAGTCAATCGCGTCAATCCCGAAGGGGTTGGGAAGTTCTTTGACGAGGCGATAGCTGCCCTGGAGCAGCAAGAAGATTCCCTGGAAGTGTTGCAGACTCTTCAGAGGTCGCTTCGTGAGTACGGCGGCGCCCCCATAGACTCCGCCGACCTGGGACGATTCTTTGTGGCCATCGGAAGTGAGGACGGCGTCGCCCCTGATCTTCGGGGAACATTCAACGATTGGGAAGGGGGGAGCGCCTATGAGTTTCAACCGCTCTCGGGTCGATTATGGGGACGTTTCGTAAGGGACATCGAGGGATATCACGCCTATAAAATTACCTACGGTGGAGGCGCCAGTTGGTTTACCGATTTTGCCAATCCTCATATCGACTGGGACGGCGTGGAGACTGAGGGGCTCGGGGCGTTCAACTCGGTTGTTGAGCCCGCTGCCCGACCGCAGGAGCGGGGCCGACTCATCTGGTGGCCGGAAATTTATAGTCCCGAGCTCGACAATTCACGGGAGGTTTATGTCTATCTCCCGCCTTTATACGATGAAGATGAAGGGGAGTCTGAACATCCGCTCCTTATCATCCATGATGGAAATGAGA
>SKNI01000572.1 GCA_007120615.1 Myxococcales bacterium
AAAGAAGTGGGCAGGGTTTGCAAGATTGCCAACCAATGCGATGATGGGGTCGCAACACTAACCAGTATCGGTGCGGAGTATTTATGAGGTATCGAGTCGGTCAACGAGTAGCCCGGGGTGCGTGCGCACTTTTGGTGGTCATCCTGTCTTTTCTCGCCACCATGGGCGTTGCTTCAGGGGAAGCGATACACGCCCTGGAGGGGGTCGACGTGCAGACGTTTAGCCCCGGGGTGAGCCCCGACGGGGTCTTCTCGGTGCACGGAGCCGATAGTTTCGGCCACCTCCAGCCCTATGGAGGGCTCTTTTTCGACTATATGAATCAGCCACTCTTGATGGGGCGCACCGACGGCAGCCGGGCGGCGGTGATCGAGCACCGAATGGCGGCCCATCTTCTGGGGGGAATAGGACTGGGAGACCGCTATCAGGTCGGGTTGGCTCTTCCTGTATTTCTGGTCAACGACGGGGAATTTTATGGTCAGACCATCGGGGGGACCGCGCTGGGGAGGCTTGACCTGAGCGGGAAAGCCTCGATCTTGTCGAGCCACTCCGAGGCCATGGGCCTGGGGGTGAAGTTGGATCTGGGGTTGGGGACGGGAAATCCGGAGAATCTGACCGGTCATGTCGGCCCGTTGAGTCGGGTTCAGGCCCAGTTGCTTGGAGATACTCGATTTTCTACGGGGATGGGAGAGGCCGTGGTCATGGCCAATGTGGGGGTGATGTGGCGCGGAGATATCGGGACTCGTTACGCCTCGGAGATCGGAATGTGGCGAGGGTATAATGCGCGGCCCGAAGGACCGGGCCTGGTGTATGGAGTGGGGGCCACCTCGGAGCTGGGGACCCAGAGAGTTACCGGGGGCGTCGAGCTTATCGGATCGGCCGACTTTGTGGATCCCTCGGTGGCAAGGAGTCCCCTGGAAGTGGTGGCGGGAGTCTCCTTTGCGGCGACCGACGGATTCTCCGTAAAAGCCGGCGGAGGCAGTGGATTGGTAGGAGGCGCGGGAAGTCCTCAATTTCGAGCCTTCATGGGCATGACCTACAGTCCCACGGTCGACTCCGTCGAAGAGGTCGAACCCACCGTAGAGCGGCCGCCAATAAGGGAGTGCCCCGACGAGCCGGAAGGGTTTCTGGGTCCTTACGATGATGAGGGATGCCCGATCACGCCGGAAACCTTCACCGGCTGCGACAATCTGGTGCCCGAATGGGACGGTCCCACCGATCGCTGGGGATGCCCGGTGCTCGATACCGATGGCGACGGGTTTTTAAACGGAGATGACAGCTGTCCGGGAGAGCCCGCCGTATTTATCGAGGGCGCCGAACCCGATGGTTGTCCGAACCTCGATGTCGACGGTGACGGAATCCCCAATCTCGAAGATCACTGCCCGCTGGAGCCGGGCCTTCGGGTCTATGACGGATGTCCTCCGCCCGCAGAAGAAGAACGAGCGGTACGGACCGAAGAAGAAATCGAGCTCCGCGACACGGTGCATTTTGAGAGTGACCGGGCTCTGATTAAACCGGTTTCCTATGAATTACTCGATCAGGTCGCCTTCGTTATGAAGAATAATCCCGACATCCTGCTCATCGAGATCGCCGGACATACCGATCAGAGAGGCGACGCCAACTACAATCGGATGCTCTCTGAGGAGCGAGCCAAGGCGGTGCGCGAATATCTGATCGAACACGGAAATATTCGGCCCGCGCGACTCGATGCCAGGGGATATGGAGCGACCGAATTATTGGTCCAGGAGGATACTGACGAAGCCCATGCCCAGAATCGGCGGGTGGAGTTCAGGATCAGGGAACAGGGCGGGCGATAATTACCACCGGCACTCAGCGATAATCGCGGCTCTCCAGGGTGGAGTCGAGGTTCATAAACCAGGCGTGCTCCCGATCGCTGTCGCATATAAAGGGGACTTCCACCTCTTCGCCCTCTTCATCTTCTTTCTCCTCCAGGACCAGGTGGCCTGTTTCGTCGCGACATTCTCCGGCCTCACAATCGCTGCCCAGGGGACATTGAGGGTGTCGGCGGATCCAGAATAGTTGAAGATCGGCCTCCTCCGGTTCTTCGTCGATATTGAGGCGGCGAAAGCGACTGTTAACCAGTACTCGAGCCCGTCGGGAGGTGGAGTCGATCTCGGTTCGCACGATGCGAAAGTCCTGAATGTTGAGCATCTCCGGCTTGACCAGAAAGAGTCGCTCGATCGCTTTTCCGATATCCACGCGATCCTGCTCCAGTTCATGGTGGTAGAGCGCTGAGGAGCGAAAGTCTTTGAATTGGATATCTTCCATAAATTTGGTGGAGAGATCCTGGACCACTCGTCGGTCGGCGTTAAAGGGCTCGGCCAGATAAATGGCTCCACCGATGGCGAGGACGACGAGAACGAAGATGGTGGCCATCGTGGTCTGACGCATAAGACTTTCTCCGAGCACAGATTCTTAAATCAGGGGTCTGACAAGGCGGTTCAACGAGGTACTGTAGCGAGTATCTGCGTGCAATCGCAAGAAAAGCGTCCGAATGAAGGCCGTGGATCTTGAATTTTACCGTTCATTTCATTACAAGGAGCCCGAAGCATTATTAAACTACTGCCAGATCTGCTGGGCGCGATACTCCAAGATAAGACAAGGAACGATGATGGACCGAACGTGGAATAAATGGTTGGCGATGAGCGCCCTGAGCGTGGGATTGTTGGGCGCGGCTGCCTGTGGAGACGACACGATAGGGACGACCCCTGCCGAAGAAACTCCCTGTACCGTCGATGAGGATTGCCCCGACGGTTATATCTGTGACTTAGGGACCGGTTTTTGTGCCGCCGAAGGTGATGGAGACCTCGATGGAGACGCCGACCCCGATGGAGACGCCGACCCCGACGGAGACGCCGACCCCGACGGAGACGGCGACCCCGATGGAGACGCCGACCCCGACGGAGACGCCGACCCCGATGGAGACGCCGATCCCGATGGAGACGCCGATCCCGATGGAGACGCCGATCCCGATGGAGACGCCGATCCCGACGGAGACGGAGATAGTGACCGTCGCGACGGGCGAGATTTTGATGATCAATGCGTCTTTCTCGACCGCGCGGACACCTTTATTCCTGACGAGAAATGGTTTTTCCAGGTCGATGCCTCGCTTCCCTATGACACCTATGAAGGGCACGGAGGCGACCAGGTGTTCGGTGGAAATACGATGGACCAGGTGATGATGACTCCGGTTGTGATCAATCTCACCGATGATAACGGTGACGGCGTCATCGACGAGAATGACATTCCCGATGTTGTCTTTACGACCTTTGCGACCTCCGAAGATGCCAGCTACCAATTGGTGACCGGTGTGTTGCGGGCAGTGAGCGGAGATGACGGATCTCACCACTGGTCGGTGGGATACGAGGAGTTGAACGCCCATCTCGGGATCTCTCAGGCGGACTGGAGCCCGACGCTGGGCTTTATGCCGGCCGGGAGCATCGCCGCCGGCGATATCAATAATAGTGGAACCCCGGAGATCATTGCGCCACTGTGGGACTATTCGGATGGTCCTCTGGGAAAGGGCCCCGTAGGATTTGCCGCGATTCGACATGATGGTGACATTCTCTGGATAAGTGATGACGTCGCGCCCGACAATATCGGTCAATGGTGGGGCGGACCCTCGATCGCCGATCTCAACGGAGACGGAAATCCCGAGATCATTGTCGGCTCGGTGGTCTACGACAATACGGGAAGTAAGATGTGGGATGGTCGTGACGCCGCGGGCCTGAGCACTCAGAATGCTACGGGGAGCAATTTCAGCACCGATAGCGCCGTGCGAATCGGGCCACTCAGTGTAGTGGCGGACGTCAACCGCGAGATCGATCCGGTGACCAACGGGTATACCCAGGAAGTGATCACCGGCCGGGCCGTATTTACCCACGACGGCGATCTGTTGTGGGAGGCCGACGGTGCAGATCTGCAGGAAGGCTATCCCGGGGTTGCTGATTTCGACGGAAGCGGTACTCCCGAGATCGTGGTGGTCTCCGCCGGAACGGTTCGAATTCATGACGGGCCCACAGGAGATCTGGTGTGGGGACCGGTGGACATTCCCAACGCCGGGCGTCTGGGGCCCCCGACCATCGCTGATATGACCGGTGACGGACACCTGGAGATCGGCGTGGCCGGCAGCAACGGCTATTTCGTGCTGGCCGTGGAATATGGACAGGCCGGCGCCAATAATAACCCCTCTTATCTGCAGGCTCGAGTATGGGAAGAAGAGACTCAGGATATCTCGAGCAACACAACGGGGTCGAGTGTCTTTGATTTCAACGGCGACGGTTCTGCTTCGGTGGTCTACAACGATGAGACCCACCTTCGGGTCTTCGATGGGGCCACGGGTACGGTGATTTTTAAGGCCGAAAATCCCTCGTTTACGGCCCTGGAGAATCCGGTTATTGCCGATGTAAATAATGACGGCACAGCTAATATCATCGTGGCGGCCAGTGATTTTCAGTGTGGACTTCCCCAGCAAATCTGTTCCACTGGCCAGGCCGGTGTGCGGGTATTCGGTGATGCCGACGACAACTGGGTGGCGACCCGTCGAATCTGGAATCAGCATGCCTATTGCATCAATAACGTCGAAGAGGACGGATCGATCCCCTCCGATCCCACCCCCAATTACCTCGATCACAATACCTTCCGCCTCAACACCCTGAGCACCATCGACCCCCAGGCGGCGCCCGACCTTCTGCCCGAAGATCCCGTTCATTATTATGACGGCTGTTACTTCTCCGTAGAGGTCTGGGTCACCAACGGTGGAGCGATCCAGGTGGGGCCGGCGATTCCCGTGAGCGCTTATGCCGAGAATGCGTCGGGACAGACCCTTCTGGGTACCGCCTATACCCAGGCCGGTCTGGCACCGGGAGAATCGGAGCGAGTGACCATCACCGCCGATATTCCTCCGGGAGAGGAGTGGGATCTGGTGGTGGTAGTCGATGATGATAATGGCATCGGCACCAGAAATGAGTGTGACGAGGATAATAATCGGATAGTCCTCGAAGAGGGCGCGATGTGTTCGTAAGGAACGAATCTGAGTGACTTCTCGTTGCTGAATCTGTGGCGACGTGCCAGTTTGGTAGAAACCTGATACAAGAACGACGGTCGAGAGGCCGTCGTTCTTTCGTTGTACACTCTGCTAACGGATTCGGTCTGCCTGAACTAGACCGGGAGGTCCTATGAATATCTGCCCAAATTGTGGCAAAGAAGTTTCCGAAGATGCCGCCCACTGTGGACATTGCGGTCATCGCCTGGAGGTCGAGCAGAAAAAGACGATGCTCGGACTGGGGGCGGTCGATCCGGAGTGGCAGGAGAAATTCGAGGAAGCCAGGGAGGCCAGATTGAAGCAAGAGGCTTCTGGCCCCGGCGAAGATTCCTCCGATGCTGCGATGGAAAAGACCGAAGCGATGGAGGCGGTGGATTTTCCGGACACCGCTCCCATGGAAACGGGCTTCGATGATAGAGACGATGCAGCACCATCGGCGGCCGATGCTATCGGTGAGCAGGCCGCGGCAGCAACTACCGAAAACCTGGGGACCTTTCCCGGTGATGAGGCGGCAAGCGATCTGTCGGTCGGTGAGGACGCATTTGCTGCCACTGCGGCGATGGAATCGGTCTCCGGACCACCGGCAGCCGCGGCAGGCGGCGTAGAATCGGCCGGTGTTTCCACAGAAGCGGAGAGCACCGAATTCAGTGACGGAGGGCTCCAGACCGATGCCGGCGAGGGCAATGAATGGGAGATAGGAAAGCTCGACTCCCAGGTGGAAGCCGACCTCGACGCCGAACAGGCCCCGCCGGTAGCCACATCGGGAGATGATCTCTTCCCCGAACCGGGTCCCGAGGTCTCCCAGAGCCCTCAGCAGGACTCGCCGATGGCGATGATGCCCGGTCGCGGTGAAGGACCGGTCGAAGAAGTGGCCGCCGTGGACGACGGAGGCAATAAAAAGAAGATCATCATCGCTCTGGTGGTGATTGGGTTTTTATTCTTCTCCTGCTGCATCTTCGGAGCGGTAGGATTTCACTTCTTCGGAGGCGATCTGCTCTGAAATTTACGGGGGAGTTAAATCCCCCGTGAGATCAGGCCAGAGTCTCCAGCGCTTCTTCGGCCCATTCGTCCAATAAGCCCAGCTCCCATGCCAGGTGCAGGATGGTGTAGCGGTTTCGAATGTCCTTGCTGTGAACGATGGCGCGGCGGGCCCGATCGGGCTCAACGCCCAGCTCGGAGAAGCGCACCGGACAGTTTGCGGCCCGCAATTCATCTTCCAGAGATTGGCCGGTGCGAAGGGTGCGGCGAACATTTGTTTTTAGATAGTCCCACTCATCGCAGAGCAATGTCAGCCGTCGTCGCAGATCTTCGGGGGAGGGATAGGCCGGTTTAGCGTGTTTGACCACCGACTCAAAGAGGGGACCGAAGCGCTCTCGCAACAATTCCTCGTATTCATTCCAGGGAAGCAGGGCGTCGACGCGGGCGTCGATGTCGATGGAGGCCGGGTCCAGGGCCTGCAATTTCTCGTATAGAAGCCCGCTGGTGATGGTGCCCACGCCCACCTGGCAGCCGTGAAAATCATGGGGCTCATCAAAGGCGATGGCCGTCATATCGATGAAATGGCTGATCAGGTGCTCTCCGCCGGAGGCGGGGCTTGAGGATCCGGCCACGCTCATGGCCAGCCCCGAAAGCATCAACGAGGCGGTGAGTCCGGCCACGGCCTGACGATCGCGGTCGGGAAGGGCCGGGGCGACCCCGTCGAGCATGGCGGCCCCGGCTTCGATGATCTCCATGGCCTCGTCGGAGTGGAAGGTGCCGTTTAGCCAGGCCGAGAGCTGCCAGTCGGCGTTGGAGACCGGTTTGGACATCAAATCACCGAGTCCGCTGCAGATCATGCGATAGGGGGCCTCGGCCATCACGTCGATGTCGGCGATCACCACCAGCGGAGCGGTGCAGGGGACGGTCGTCTTGACCCCGTCGGAGAGCACGGCTGCGATCCCCGAGGTATACCCGTTCATGCTGGGGGCGGTGCCCACCGAAGCCATGGGGATTCCCTCGTTGTGACTTGCCAATTTGACGATATCGTTGACCGTTCCACTTCCCACGGCGATGGCGGCTGTGGAATTGGTTTGAACCAATGCTTGTTGAAAGGCTGCGATCCGGCCGTCTTCGCAGATCGGATCGGAGCCGTCGGAGGGCACCTCTACGGTATAGCGGCTCCAGGACAATCCGGCTTCGTTGAGACGCGCCGCCAGATCTTGGCCTGCGGCCTTCCAGGTATTGTCGTCGCCAGCCACCAACCACGGGCCCTCGGGGAGGTAGCTGGTCAAGGCATCGAGGCCCTCCTCGAGGGCGTTTTCTTCGATGATGATCGCTCGGGTGTCGAGACGGTCATTGAAACGTTGGAGTAATTCGGCAATGATCGGAAACATATTTGTCCTTTCTGCTGGCGATCGGTCCTGATCCAGTGATGAAACGGGAGCCCAATGAAGTTTCGGGAAAAAAGCTATGAAAAATTTGCCCCGTCGAGTCCGGCCCTTTATAACATAGGAGCGCAAACGCCGCAGGGCTTTATGAATGAAAAAGTGCGCTGGAACCAAATTGAAATGCATACACCGGTTAGATGGCTTGCTGGATTGTTGCCAGATGAGACCTTCGATGTTTATGTTCGGTGGAGGAATGAACTTTGAGTAAACAAAATAAGAGAGATCTAATGTCGTCGGTGACGACGACCACCGAAACCGCTCCCCAAGGGACCGAAGAATCTCTGGAGGCGTTGACGCCTCGAGAGGAAAAGGTCCTGCGGATGCGCCATGGAATGAGCGAGGATGACTCGCGCTCCCTCCAATTCGCTCTGGGAGCCGATGAGGAGACCCAGATCAAATTAGCGATGATTGAGAGTCATCTGATGGAATGCATCGCCTCCACCAGTGAAGTCGATGAGGATCGGCCTTCCCCGGCGGAGTTGATCTCGTCCTGGTTGGATCAAGAATAATCAGGGCCTATCCATCCCTTATCCCGCCCGTAAAGGGTGGGGTAAGGTAGCCTGGTCCACAGAAGAGCGAAGGTGCTCGGCTGTGGACCGGGCTATTTGTGTTTGGGACTTCCCACTTCTGGCTTCCGTATGACCGGCGCCTTTGATAACGTCCGGCCAACTGGCGGGCTTTGAAGACGAGGAGTGTTCGATGTTTGAGAAGGTGTTGATCGCAAATAGGGGAGAGATCGCCGTGAGGGTGATGCGAAGTCTTAAGGAGATGGGGATCAAGACGGTCGCCGTATATTCAGAAGCCGATCGAGAGGCCCTTCATGTGCGAAAAGCCGATGAGGCCGTCTGTGTGGGTCCGGCGGCCAGCTCCGAGAGCTATCTTCTGGGGGATAAGATTCTGGAGGCGGCCAAAACCACCGGGGCCCAGGCGATTCATCCGGGCTATGGATTCTTAAGCGAGAATGCCGACTTCGCCCGGGCCTGCAAAGAGGCGGGAGTGGCGTTTATCGGACCGTCGCCGCGGGCCATCGAGGTGATGGGGGAGAAGACCCGGGCACGGGAGCTGATGGCGAAGGCCGGAGTGCCCCTGGTTCCGGGGACCCCCAATGCGATCGAGGAAGCCACCGAGGCATTGCGTCTGGCCGAAGAGATCGGGTTTCCGGTGTTGGTCAAAGCCGCAGCCGGTGGCGGGGGAAAGGGAATGCGTCGGGTCGACAGCTCGGCGGAATTTGTGGCCGCTTTTGAAGGGGCCAGGCGGGAGGCGATCAGCGCCTTTGGAAACGGCGACGTCTATATCGAGAAATTTGTCCTCAAGCCCCGACACGTCGAGATCCAGGTACTCGCCGATGAGGCCGGAAATACGATTCATCTCTTCGAGCGGGATTGTTCGGTTCAACGACGACACCAGAAGATCATCGAGGAGACCCCCTGTCCGGTGCTCTCCGACGCCACCCGCGAGGCCATGGGGAAGGTCGCGGTTCAGGCGGCCCGGGCCGTGGATTATGTGGGGGCCGGCACGGTGGAATTTCTTCTCGACGCCGAGGAGAATTTCTATTTTCTGGAGATGAATACCCGTCTGCAGGTGGAGCATCCGATCACGGAGATGATCACGGGAATCGATCTGGTGCGCTGGCAGGTGCGAATCGCCGATGGTCAGGATCTGGGATTTGCCCAGGAGGATATCATTCGACGGGGGGCGGCGGTGGAGTGCCGAATTTACGCCGAAGACCCGGAGAATCAATTTCGCCCCTCTCCCGGATTGTTGACCACCGTAAGGCCTCCGTCGGGTCCCGGGGTGCGAGAGGATTCCGGGGTCTACGAGGGAGCGCGGGTGCCGGTGCATTACGATCCCATGATCTCGAAATTGATCACCTGGGGCGAAGATCGAGACCACGCTCTGGCACGGATGCGGCGGGCTCTCGATGAATATACGATCACCGGAATCGAGACCAATCTGGCGTTTCACCGCGAGGTTCTGGAGCATCCCGATTTCGTCAGCGGAGAATATGATACCCAATTCGTACCGCAGTGGCTCAAGGCCCGCCCGGGGCGAGAGAAAAAGGAAGAGTTGACCGCGGAGCTGGGCGCGGTTCTTGCGGCCCATCGCCGTGATGAAGCGCTGGCTCATGGCTCCGGGGCCGGATCCAACGGTGGTCCCCGGGAGAGTCGAGGCAGTCGCTGGAAGGACGTCGGTCGTCTTCGCCAGCTGGGACGAATTCGCTGAAGTACATCGAGTTTAGCTTTTTGGTAAGAGAGTGATGAATATGAGCAATAAGCGCCAGTATACGGTATCCGGGGAGGGCGACGAGGAGAGGGTCTGGCAGGTTCAGACCCTGGCCGAGGGACGCTACCGGGTGTGGACGCCTGAGGGTCGAGAGTTGGAGGTCGACGCGTTCGCTCCCGGCAGCGGTCAACTCCACCTGCTCCTGGAGGGGCGCTCGGTAGACGTCGACTTTCGAGAGGAAGAGTCCACCTTCTCGGTGCAGGCCGAGGGGGAAAATTACGAGCTCGAGGTTCTCAACGACCGCCAGCGTCGCATGCGAGCGGCCGGAGCGGACAGGGCCGGAAAGGACAGCCCCCAGCTGGTCAGCCCGATGGCCGGAAAAATCGTCGACATCGTGGCCGAGGTCGGTCAGATCGTGGAATTGGGTCAGCCCCTGGTGGTTGTAGAAGCGATGAAGATGGAAAACGACTTAAAGGCTCATCGAGCCGGGGTGGTTACGTCGGTTGGAGTAGAGGTCGGAGAAGCTGTGGAGATCGGCGACGTTCTTATCACTATCGAAGATCCCCAGTGATCCATACCAGGCAACGTAGCGAGGAGAGAAGATGAGCGAGAAAGAATTCCAGCAGGCCCTCCGGGAAGCTCGACAGACGTGGGAGGAGGACGTTCTCAAACCGCTCATGGAGCGCTACGGGGTGCGCAGGGACTCTTTCGAGTTCACCGATGGATCACCGGTAGACCCGCTTTATGGTCCGGAGCATCGGGAGGGGGAGGATTTTCTAAACGATGTGGGATTCCCCGGCAGCTATCCCTTCACTCGGGGGGTGCAACCGACGATGTACCGCGGCCGGCTGTGGACGATGCGCCAATACGCCGGGTTTGGAACGGCCAGACAATCCAATGAGCGCTATCGTTATCTGCTCTCCCAGGGGACATCGGGACTCTCTGTGGCCTTCGACCTTCCCACTCAGATGGGGTACGACTCCGACTCCAATCGAGTACGCGGAGAGGTCGGAAAGGTGGGCGTGGCCATCGATTCCCTTGCCGATATGGAGATCCTTCTCGACGAATTGCCCCTGGAGAAGATCTCTACGTCGATGACGATCAACGCCACGGCGTCCATTTTATTAGCGCTCTACGTAGCGGTGGCCGACGCCCGGGGCATCGACCGCGGGGCTCTTCGGGGCACCATTCAAAATGATGTGCTCAAAGAGTATATCGCCCGGGGAACCTATATCTATCCGCCGCGCCCGAGCATGCGGATCATCACCGATATCTTTGAATTTTGTCAGGCCGAGGTTCCCAAATGGAATACGGTCAGCATCTCGGGATACCATATTCGGGAGGCCGGAAGCACCGCGGTGCAAGAGGTCGGCTTTACCCTGGCCAATGGAATCGCCTACGTGGAGTCCGCCATCAAAGCCGGATTGGACGTCGATGATTTTGCCGGACGCCTCTCCTTTTTCTTCAACGTCCACAATAATTTCTTTGAAGAGGTCGCAAAATTTCGGGCGGCCCGTCGATTGTGGGCCAAGGTGATGAAAGAGCGCTTCGGCGCTAAAAATGAGCGCTCTATGCGCCTTCGCTTCCACAGCCAGACGGCGGGTTCCACCTTGACAGCGCAGCAGCTCCGGGTCAACGTGGTGCGAGTGGCGATGCAGGCGATGGCCTCGGTGCTCGGTGG
>SKNI01000104.1 GCA_007120615.1 Myxococcales bacterium
CGGAGCTGACGATGACGTCCATGCCTTCTGCCAGAAAGGTCAACACTCGCTCCATCTCGGGAGTGGTGCTGTCGATGGAGTTGATAGCGTGAACGTGAAAATCTCCCGAGAGAGCGCCCGAGGTATCGAGCACCTGTGCGATCTCGGCGCTCACTTCCACAGAATCGCCGGCGACTACTTCGATAAGCTCTCCGCCGTTCTCGCGGGTGTCTGCGGGCCACAATGACCACTCCATTCCCCGGCTGACCACGACCCGATAGGACCCCTGAGGCACCACAAAGGTGTGATCTCCACTGACCCCGACCCACTCCACGACCGCGAACTCACCGGGCAATTGGTCAAAGGTGGCGTCTTGCCAATTGGAGTTCTCTTTGAGGGGACAATCATCTTCGCAGATGAGCGTCACCCGCGCCGGTGTTGGGTCTCCGTCGGGAGTCCGAACGCTGACCTCCACGGTGCCCGCCAACTCAATCGCCAGATCCGCCACGGTCTCCGTGGAGTCAGCACCCACGCTCACCGATTGCGGAGAGAGGGTGACCTGACCGGGAAGATTGGCAACCACGGTATAGGACCCGGTGGGCAGCCTCATCGAATAACTCCCGTCCGATCCGGTGAGCGTCTGATTCATGGTGCGTCCCTGGTCGTCCACGGCGGAGACCCTGGCTCCCAAAGCCGCTGCTCCCGCCGTATCCAGGACCATTCCGTCGACGGCGCCGGTCTCAGCTCCCAACTCTTCGTAGATGACGTCGGTCATCGTCGAGAGCGACCCGTCGGAGACATAAAGCCAATGCTCCACCTCGCCGACTCCACCGGGCTCGATATGCAGAATCCCCGACATATCAGCGAGCTGCGATCGCGATGAGAGCAGGGTCGTAATGATATCGGTGCGCCCCAGAACGGAAGCCACCACGTTGAAGATCGTCAGATACGACCCGCTCACCGGCAGGTCGGCCGGGATATTCTCATCAGGCCTCGGCATATAAGCCACACCCGATTCGCTTCCAATAAACGCCAGATAGGGAAGAAGATCGGGATTGGGATTGAGAAGGCCCAGACGCTCATATCCAAATCCACCGAGGCTGCTCAAGGGATTAAAAAACGCTCCGTCTCCACCACTGGCGAAGAGGTGACTGACCACGATGTCGAGCTGTTCCTCTCCCTCATTCTCCATCATCGAGAATACCCGCAACCCCTGATCTCCGGGCCGCAGAATATAATAAATGGTGATCTTCAAAGGCATCACATCGTCGGGCTTGAGCTCAAAGGAGTTCGCCAGGGATTCATTCAACTCGGCGATCATTCCCTCTACGTTTAAGTAGTCCAGAATCTCCGAGGTCCCCGTCACCGCCAGGACTCCCGCTCCCTCGGAGCCGTCGCGAAGAATCTCGAAGGTCTCCGGCGTGAAGGTCTGATCGGCGTTCAAAAAGAGACAGAGCTCCTGCAGAATATTTCCGCCGGCGCTGTCCAGACGGGACTCCGCATCGATGACGTTTCCACCGAAGGGACAGACGCTCATATTTCGGTCGGCCCCGCCCACCACAAACCGAGCCTGGTCATTTTCCAGGATGAAGTCGCCGATCTGGCCCGTGATATTGCTCCCACCGATGAGCTCAGACTCATCGGAGACCTCAAAGACACTCACCGACCCACCCGGGTCGGGGGCATCGTCCAGATAGGAGCGATAATCAAAGGCGACCCGGTCGGAGTCGCCGTCTCCATCTGCATCACCGTCGGCGATGTCGGCATCGGAATCGCCCGTGACATCGACCCCGGTGTCCACATCGCCCACATCGGTTTCGTCGACGTCTTCACCGGAACATCCAGCCATCAAAAATAGGAGGGCGAGTAAGGCGGGAAGAAATCGTTTCATGGCAGTACCTGGTTGGAGGGATCAATTGTCTCCCACGGTACGCAAATTTGACCAGCGGCACAAGGAATCGGCCGTTTTCGGAGCGCGGACGTCCCCGCTCCGACGCTGGCACGGGCCGTGCAAACACCACCCCACAGAAATCACGAGCCCCGAAAATCAACGATTTCGGAGCAATCTTTACCCGGAGTTGGAGTATTCGCTCCACGATCATGACCGAATTTGGAGAATCACAGAATGAAAAAGCTACTGATGATAGGACTTGTCATTTCCCTGGTGGGATGTGGAACGTCGGAGCAAAATGATATCGCACTTCACCAATGCGAGTATCAGGAGCAGGCGGTAGCCTGGGACGAGGAAAGTCCCGATGGCGTACTCCCCGAGACGCTTCTGGCCTTTGCAGAGGTTGGGATTGACGACGTCGCAGCCCAGGTAGTTTATCACGACGGCGAGGAGAGTCTTTCCTTTGAGATCGTCCGCCGGGGAGATAGCGCCTACCACATGGAAGCCGACGGATGCGGCTCGCACCTCGAGATTCCCCTGACTCTATCCTTTCGAAGCAACGATAACGACACCTTCGATGAGGTCTTCGAACTTCGGGCCCGGCACTCCAGCGGGCAACTCGCCGTCAGTCATTCCTTTGACCTCGACGAACTAAGCGGGAGCTTTGATCCAGAAGCAGTGGAAGAAGATGGCTCGATTTATGGCTACTCCCTCAACGGCAACCTGCGCCCCGAAGGCGGAGACCTGGCAGTCCACGTTCATGTCGAGGTTCACCAGGGCGATACAGTTTCCAGCCATCACGAGCAGCATTGGACCTGGGAGTGGTCAAATGACGGACCTGAGGACGACGACTGACCTTTCAACTCTCATTCTCAAATCAAATATAGCGATAAAAGGTTGAAGCCCCTCTTCTACAGTGCTATTCGAATCCCCAACGTATCGATTGATGCTTCCAACTCCAATCACTGTCTAGTTCGGGCCCCAAAAATGATGATCCGCACCACTCTGAGCCGTCTTGGAGCACTACTTATTTTCTTGGTTCTATCGCAGGGAATCGTCGCCTGCGCGGGAACCGATGACCCAATCGATTCAGACGATGCTGGCCATGGCGATGCCGACGTTGTCGACATCGACGCCCGAGGCGACAGTGACCCGGATGCCCGGGGTGATGCCGACGCCCACGGGGACGCTGATCCCGATGCCGGGGGAGATGCTGACTCCGACCCTCCGGGAGATGCCGACACTGATCTTCCCGACGCCGGAGGGGAGTGCGTAGACGGGGCCACACGATGCGGAATGACCAATGTAGAGCACTGCGTCGGCGGAGAGTGGCAGGTAGACACGACCTGCTCTCTGGGATGCGAAGACGGCGAGTGCAGCGCTACCGATGCCACCTGCGAACCCGATACCACCCGTTGCTATCGAAGCTCTGTCCAGCGCTGCAACCGCGAGGGAACCGCCTGGCTACACGATGAAATTTGCCTCGAAAGTTGTGACCAGGGTCTCTGCGAGGGAACCTGTGAGCCCGGCGAATTCCGATGCAACCAGGATATTCGAGAGAGCTGCGACGGAACCGGCACCGATTGGAGCACCGAAGAGACCTGCGCGCTGGGATGCCAATCCACAGTCTGCGTGACCCCGGAGCTTGAGATCCCCGGCACCATTGTCGAATTGTCGGGCACCCACGTCTACGAAGACTGTGTAGAACTCTCCCTTGGCGGAGTTCTGCGAGTCCCGGCCGGAGAGAAACTCGAGATCCACGCCCGATGCCTCACGATCAGTGAGAGTTCGTCCATCGAGATCGGAGCCGGGGCCCGGCTACGCGCTCATATCGTCGAAGATGTCCTCATCGAGGGTAGCATCACCGGCGGCGACGAGGCCTCGATTGAGTCTCTCGACACCCTGGTCCTTTCCGGAAATCTGCAATCGTCGCGATCCATCCTTCGTGCCGACTCTCTCTCCATCGAACAGGGCGCCAGCACCTCGGGCAGCAGCCTCAACGCTGCTCTCTACGGAGACCACTTCTCCAACGAAGGAAGCCACTCCGGAATCGTCTCGGTGATGCCACCGACCCCCATCGAATCCTCCACCCATCCCGGTGAATTTACCTGGAATCTCTCCGGTGATGACGTAGTTGTGACCTGGAATCGACCTTTTTCTGGCGCCGCCGGCTATTATGTCGCCGTCGGTGACGACGTGCCCGGCCCTGGCCAGGCGACCTTCAGGACAACGGAATCTATCGCCCTTCCGCTCTCCCAATTTGAGCCCGGGGAAAACCGAGTACGGATCGTCTCGGTCAACGCCGACTCCGAAGTGGGCACCTTTTTCGAAGAATTAGTCATCGATTTCAACGCCCGCCCCCCCCGGGTCTCCTCCACCAGCCACCCCGAAAGCGACGTCTGGGGCGGAACCGACGACGTCCATTTGAGCTGGAGCGACCCCTCCGATGTGGATGACGATTCCCTCACCGGGTATTTCTACGTATGGGATCGCCAGGCTGACACCCTCCCCGTACCATCCAACGGGACCTTCGATGACCGAAACTCCCTACTTTTGGCGGACCAGGATCCAGGAGTCTGGTTCTTTCATATCGTCAACATCGACCGAATGGGGCGCACCTCCCCGCTGGTTGGCCGCTACCGCGTTCAAATCGGAGCGCAGCCGGCCACCGGAAATATCGCCGGCACCATCACCGACTCCGATACCGGGGAGCCCATCCGGGGTGCCACTGTGTTGCTCAACGGGGGCCTGGAGCGCACTCGAAGCGGGTCGACCGGCGATTATACTTTCGCCGGAACGGTCCTTGCCGCAGCCGACCCCTACCGAGTCTCTGTTCGCGCCGTCGGCTACCAGAGCGAAGAAGAATTGGTTCAAGTCGACGCCGGCTCAGCCCAGATTCAAGACTTCGCGCTGGCTCCCGACCCGACCTTCGATCAGACCCTCATCAATCTTGGCTGGGAGATATTCATCCGGGATGTGGCGCCCGTCTCTCCCTCCGTAGCCATGGGCCCAGCGGGTCGCTTTATCTGGGCTACCACCGCTCAGGCCGGTGGCAGCGAAGACCTCTCCATCCACCACACCAATGGTGAACTCATTCACCGAGAATCGACTCTCGATCAATATCAACATCACCCACCCACCCGGCTGGGTTGGCAGGGTAATGAATTCTACGCCATCGACAATTATCGCTGCGGCTACGACGACCAACTCAGTCCCGGTCATGGTTGGAGTTGCCTGCAGATGCGCACCTGGGATCGGACCGGTTCGATCCTCAACGGGTGGTTGCGATGGCGCAATAGTGGCCAGACCAGTTCGGCCTCGGTAGCCTTTAATGGAAGCACATATGGGACCTTCTTCATCAGCTACCATACTATGTATTTTCGGGAACTCACCGAAGCCCTGGCCTTCGCCGACGGAGAGTCTCCGACCCAACATACAACGATGTCATCGGGACATTACGACAGCCGTGCCAGCTCTATAACCAACACCCTCTGGGACGGCACGGGCTACGCCACCGCCTGGATCATCGGGCGGACTGACGATGATTCCACCTCCACTCTATTTTTCGGACGCTGGGATAGCAGCCTCGAGGAACTCCAGGCTCCCATAGAGATCGATCCGGTGCGGGTCTCCCACGATATCGGGCTCCAGTGGGATGGCACGCGCTATCATTTACTCTACTTCCTCCAAGATGGATCAGCGAGCAGCCTCGTGATGCGCACCATCGAACACGACGGAACGGTCAGCCCTCCTACTTTGATCTCCGATGAACCCGACTGGCGCGAAGGTCTCTCTCTGGAAAGCGACGGCGATCACCTGATTCTGGCCTGGACCCCTGAGGGCAGCGATCGCACTCACCTTGAGGTGCGCAGCGTCGAAGACCACTCCCTGATCGAGACCCATGAAGTCGACGGGGTTCGACCGCGCCTTTCGATCAACCCCGAAATCGGTGCCGGTGTTCTGCTCTACCAATACAACGATCAGACCTGGAGTCGGTCCGTCGAACTCTATTGAGACACCCGCTCAGCCGGCGACCATCTCCAGCCGGCCCTCTTCCAGCGCGAGTGCCACGCGCTGCTGAAAGATCAACTCATGGTCGTTGGTGACTCGCTCCAACACGTTGTTGATGTGGGCATATCCCGCCAGAGTAGCCCAGGCGATGGCCCGGGGAGAGCGCTCTCCTTCGGCCAGAAGCCACCTCGAGATCCAGTGATCGCCGTTGACCCGAAGTACCGCCCCGGTGTTCGAGCCGGGGCGGCCCTCGACGTATTGGCAGAACTCATCGGAGAGATTTCCGGCGAAGAACTCTTCATCGGGCTGGACCTGCACGTGGATATGCAGTCGCTTGCGAAGCTCGTAGTCGTGCTCGTCGCTGTCCGGTCGAAGGGCGTTGATCCAGTGATCGAGGGTAGCCTCGATACACCGAGCCTGCTCTCTCTTTTCGTCGTCGCTCTTCGGAAGTTCCCCTCGATAGGCCTGGCAGGCAGGCCGGAGGATCTCCTCCAGTCGAAAATGCCGGTCCATCCACCGCTTCAATGCCGGCGGCGCGTCCTCCGCCAGATCCCGAGGTTGGAAGTGAAACTCCTCCTCTCCTCGAGCGAGTATTGCACCTGCCTGGCGCTGAAAGTCTCGATATAGATTCATGGCGCTGATCGGCAGCCCGGACTTTCCGGGAAAGATCGGCGTATTGAGAATCTGGCGAGCCAGCAAATCCCAGACCTCCATCGCGACCGTGCGATCGGTGCGAAAGGTCAATTGAAGCTGGGCCGCGGCGTAATCCAGGAGCACCGTAAGGGCTCGTTGATAGGCCACCGCGTCGTCAGAAGCCGCCAGCGACGGGAGTCGAATCAAGAGATGAGAGAGCACGTCTTTTGCCGTGCTGGAGAGTTTTGCTTCCACATCTTCATGGCTTACTCCCTGACGAAGGCGAACCTTTCCGACCACTCCGAAGATCTCACCCAGGTCCTGGCGCAACACTGCGTCGCGCCGCTGAGTGCCGAAGACCACCACCGCTGCCCGCTTCACCGCCACGATCGGTATCCCGATGATTCCCTGAGCCTCATCGTCATCGAGGACCACGCTCTCCAACATCATCTGAGCATCGGTTTCTCCAAGCGCCTCTACCTCCTGTTGGGAGAGATGATACTCCGCTGCTCCCTGCACATTTTCCCCGAGCAGATTCATGACGAAGGGATTCATGGCCAGCAAGAAGGGCTTCAAATCCTCCTCGGCGTCCACCTTGTGATAGGCCGCATCGCGAAAGGTCAACTCACCGGCCCCCAGCGCCCACCCGTCGAGCATCTCCACATGACCCTCTTTTTCCAAGATGGATTGCATCTGCTCATAGGAACATGTTCGATTTCCGGAGAGTCGATACAAAAAGAGGAGGTCGATATCGGTTCGGATCTCGGCGGCGAAATCAAATCGGTTTCGGTGAAACGTAAAATACTGAAGATGGCGCCAGGCCTGACGACGATCTTCCTGGCCGTCCACGCTCTTAGCTTCCCCGCGAATCACCGCGATTAACTGCTCCAGCAGGCTCCTCAGACAGTCCTTTTTTTGATCCGACGACCACTCGTTGACGGAACCGTCAAATCCCTCGATGAGCAAGGGGAAGTCGGGATATTCACGCAGCCCCGGGGCCACGTCCCGACAGAGTACCGAATCTCCATTCGGGAAAACGCCGTTATACGACCCCAGCACATCGCGCCGATCGACACGCACATAGGCAGTGGGACCGATCAGTGAAATCAGCAATTGCTCCTGGTTTGGGTCGAGCGCGAGGATCAGGCTCTGGTCGAGCCCTCGAAGGTCGGGGGTGACGTCTTCTCGCACGCCGTAGACCAGGCCGTGACACTTCTCCATCATCTCCTCGAGTCCCCGAAGCGAGACTCCTTCACCGGTCAGGGTCCTCAACACCGGGATGTCGAGCACCTCCACATCCAGGTCCTGATCGACAACGGAGAACACCACTTGTCGGCGTCCATTCTCGGAGCGAATTCGCTTGACCACCCGATGAGCCAGAGAGGTCAGAATTAACTGGGCGGCATTACTGTCGGGCTCCACTTCCGTTCGCAGCGCCGCCCGCAGTCCGAGGTTCGCCGCCGACTCCAGTCGATTGGCCTGACGGGAGACGATGATCTCGGCGATCAACTCCGCGACCAGATCCGAGGGGTGCCCAATCTCGGAGTAGCGATATTCCGTCGCCGTCTTGGTCTGACTTTCTGACCCTTTCTTCTCTGTCTCGTCTTCTTCGTTGGAACTATTCTCTTCTTTTTCCTTCGGCCGAGCCGACAGATCGAATTCAGCCTCCACGACCACCTGGTTCTGAGAGTGCCTCTCCACCAGCGGAGTAGCCGAGAGTGCTGCCGGAGATCCAGAGACCGGTGTATCCATCAACGCTCGAGATTTCTCTTCTTTTTTCACCTCCTTACAGAAGGGCTCCCACAGCGTCCTGGGCGCGACATCGTCGACGTCGATGATCATCAATTGTCCCGGCGCGACCGCTTCGTTTCGACCGCTCCAGACCACTCGATTCGAGAAGCGCACCTCGATATTATTCTCTCTCTCCTGACCATCGCCAACTTCCGGACTAAAGATGCGGGCCCGAATACTGGCCCCTCTCGGGTCCAGGTGCTGCTCCTTAAATTGGAATAATTCGCCATCTCGAGCCACCGCATCGGCGACGACTTTCCCTCGCAGAAGCCAGGTCGCCTTATAGACCGGAGCGGCCTCCGACTCGTTTTCCTCCAGCCAGCGCCTGTTTCCGCTCGGCGGCCAGGGTAGATATTTGGCCAGATCGAGCAGGGTCAACTGATCCAGGTCGACGGGCGCAATCAACCACGGTCGAGGGGGCGGACCGACCTCTTCTCGCGTGAAAAACTCCACCTCCTGGGTGTCGTCGAGGTTGGGGACCACGAAATTGACCTCCGGCCCGGCCAATTCTCGGACCGCTCGGGTAGTTCGTCGGGGAATGCAGATCGCCGGGGCATCGATAGACTCGCTGATGCGACGGGCCCGCTCGTTCTGCTCCTGATTGGAGAGCACCTCCGGGTCCAGCAACAAGACCGTATCGAATTCTCGAAGCACATCGAGAAGATCGCGGGTAGAGAGATCTTCTCCCGTAATTGTTTTGACGTTATAGCCCGCTCCCCCGTCCTTTCCGGAGCCCAGCTGATTGATATAAGCGCGCACCCTGGCCCACATCTGCCGGTAGCGCTCGTCCTCGACGATGGAGCCGTGATCAGCGGTCTTTCGGAGCCTGTCAAAGGTGATGACCCCACCGAATCGATATTCCTCCGCTCCGGGCGGAAATTTATGGCGCGCCGATTGAATCCAGACCCCATCGGTGACCAGTCGAAACACCGCTCCCGAGTGACGACGGGCGATCCCCACCGTTCCGTAGAGGTCTCCCTCATCGAAGGTGATCGTTCTATCAAACCCCCACAACGACTCCGGTGTTCGCTGACTGGAGTAGCCAAAAAGGGGGTTATGGTTAAAGAGAATCGGCACCGGCGCGGTGATGCAGCGGTTCTCCACGGCCGTAAATTCTCGGGGCTCACCGTTGATGCTCTTCAGCGAGCTTCGCCTGGTGACCTGTCTTCGACGTAACCCAGTGGCCCGCAAATAGGTGCCGTTTAACCCCTGCTCGGGGCGGCCCAACTCCACGGTATCGTCCTTGCCACTGATGACGACCCGCGTGGTTCCCTTCAACGAGCCGTCGCCGGTCTCAATGACGATCTCATCGGGCTCAAAGAGCATCAGGGCGTTGACCCCCAACGCCATCTGTCGAAGCGCTCCGTGCTCCACGTCGTCTTTGGAGGCGAAGAGAAAATCAAAGAGTTGGGCCAACTCCTGCTCTCGAAAACCTCCCCCCACATAGGAGAGAGCGGTGGTGGTTCGATCGCATTGAATATCGATAAAGGTGGCTCCGTTGGCCACCGCGCTCTGGATCAACTCCAGAATATAATAATGGGGGTCGACCAGGGCGAATTCTCGCAACTTCTGAATCGCCCGGCCCCGGGCCACGCTGAAGGTCCGCCGTTCGGTAAACTCTCCGGACTGGCGGCTGCGGCTGATGACTTCATCAATGGTTGACATCACGAATCCTTTGCGACGTGGAAGCGGGAAGCGGCGTCGGGCAATGATGCCTTCAACAAGCTCGAATCGGTCTCCAACATATGATCTTTACTCAGCAACAGGCCCCGGGCCAGAAAGTAGGCCCCCATGGCCGGATCGCTCTTATAGATACTGGCGATCATCTCAAATTGAGGATGCTCGCGGTTGACGGCAACCTCCATCCTCTGACGCCGCTTTTCATTCACTTCTTCCGGCGAGGAAACGGGAAGACCGTGCTCCGAGAGCCAGCGCCGGGTCTGAGATACGGACTTCTCCGGCCGGGCCATCAACGGCCCCAACTTCGGAGCGATCACAAAAAACGGAGCGTCTCCCTCATCGGCGGTCACCACGGCGGTGGCGATCCGTCCAAACCCCACCTTCGCCTCATCCAAGAGCTTTCGAGCATCCCGTACAAGGGCCTCGGTTTGCTCGCCCATCTCCTCATCGACGGCCAGCGGGATATACACCGACTGCGGCGTCATCAGAGCGTCCTGAATTCTCCGGGGAATCGACGAACTCTCGTCATCGGCGACGAATTTTTTGAATCGATGCACCACTCCCCAGAAAGCCCCGCGAGCCGTACCCGAAGCCAACCGGCTCAACCCTCGGATCAGAAATTTAGAGATCGCCCGAAACTGCCCGAAACTTCCGGCCTGCCGCCGCATCGCCCCCATCAACACCGGTATATCCTGGTCCCCGAGCATCTCGCTCAATGGGGTGGCCTCGTGATCGAGAAGCAAATGCCCGTCCTCACAAACTCTGGCCCAGGCATCGTTGAGGCTCAACGGAGCCCCGTTTACGCAGCGTAGAATCGGGCGATCGGCGTGCTCGATGATCGCCTCCATGGGCTCATTGGCCAGAAATCGCATCAGATGACCGTAGCGGTCGTATTGGTTGACGCTCCAACTCTCGGCACCGGCTAACTCTTCGATCTCCTCGATCAATGCCTCCAGAAGTGGGCCGTTTGCCGCCTCTTCCAGAAGCTCCATGGCCTTCTCATATTGCTCGTCTCGAACCACGGAATCCCGGGCCAGAGTGTGCTCCAGATAGCGAGATTTGATCTTGAAGGCGATAAACTCAAACCGGTCCTGCCACCGCTCCAGGACGTTCTCCCCGATATCGGTCAACGCCAGGGTCAGCCCTCGATTATAAAATCCGTAGATCGGTCGCTCGCTGTAGGCCAAGACAATCTCTGTGCCCTGATG
Source organism: Myxococcales bacterium (assembly GCA_007120615.1). Classification (GTDB taxonomy): domain Bacteria; phylum Myxococcota_A; class Bradymonadia; order Bradymonadales; family Bradymonadaceae; genus SKNI01. Next base: position 11,194 of record SKNI01000104.1, read on the forward strand.
CTCCACTTTCTGCAGGCACTCTCCGTCGACCTTAAACTCCTCGTTGATCACCTCCGGCGGCGCAAATTCCTCATTTCCCGTTCGATCCTCAAAGGTCACCTCCACCACCGAGTGACTGCACCAGTGGCGAAGAGTCGCCGGGATCTCCTCGGCCAACTCCTGGTAGCGAAAATACTCCCCTTCCA
>SKNI01000581.1 GCA_007120615.1 Myxococcales bacterium
CTATCAGCGACCGGTGCTGGTCTCCTATTTCGAGCCCCCCAGATTTCGAAAAGAGGTCGACTTCGAGCAGCCCGCCTATCGTCCCGGCGAGTCGGTGAAGGCCGATGTGGAAATCCTGCGGGACACCGGCGACGCCCCGGCAGGCCTCACCGTCGAGGGCTACGTCCAGATCGCCGGCGCTCACGTTGAAGACGTCACCGCCACGCTCGACTTTCGCGGTAAAGCCGAAATCTCCTTTGACCTCCCGTCCACCATCGAAGCCGATGAAGCCGTCCTGGTCCTCTCCGTCAACGAAGGCGGAATGGTGGAAACCGGCGTCTGGCCCATCCCCCTGGCCCTGGATGACCTCCTGGTGGAATTCAAACCCGAGGGAGGCCACCTGGTGACGGGACTTCCGTCGCGGGTCTATTTCGAGGCCACCGACCTCTCGGGCCAACCCGTCGAGATCAAAGGAAAGGTCGTCGACTCCAGCGGCAACGAGGTCGCCCGCGCCGAAACCACCCATTACGGACGGGGTCGCTTCGAGTTGACCCCTGAAGAGGGCGAGACCTACGGCGTCATCGTCGAAGACCGCCAGATGTCCACGGCCATCGAATTACCGGAAGCCAAAGATGAGGGCTGCATCATGAGGGTATACGACGACTTCGACTCCCAGCATGAAGCCGTCCGAGTCGGGGTTTGGTGCCACGAAAATAAGGTCATCGGAATTATGGGAGCCATGGGAGATAAGCTCTTCGATGTCACCCGTATGGTCGCAAGCCCTCACACTCCCGCCGTGGCTTATCTTAAGCCCCAGAAAGAAGAGAAAGACGAAGTCGAAGCAGACGTCGAGGTAGAAGAAGTCGAAGAGACAGAAGCAGAAGCAGCAGAAGCAGCAGAAGCAGCAGAAGCAGAAGAGACAGAAAAAGATTTATGGCCCCGAGGAGCGGGCACCGTACGGGTCACCGTCGTGGAAGATAGCTCTACCATTAAACCACTGGCCGACCGGGTCACCTTTCGAGGCCGTCGCGCTCAGATGGACATCGAACTTAGCTTCGATCGCACCGTCTATCACCCCGGCGGGACCGCCGAGATCACCGTCGAGACCCGGGGTCTCAACGATGAGTTTCTGGCCGCCGAGTTGGTCAAGTCGATGGTCGACGACAGAGTCTACGCGCAGTCCTCCGATAAAACTCCGTCCATCTTAGGGCGCATTCTTCTGGGCGCCGACGACCTTCACTTCTGGGCCGACGACATCAAAGAAGCCGATGATTATTTCGATCTCTACGAGGATACCGCCACGGGCCTCGACCTTCTGATGGGGGTTCGCGGCTGGAGAGCCAGTGAGAAGCTCGAGAAATATTACGTCGACGGCGGCAAGGTCCAATTGCCCCCGCCACCCCCGGTTATTCGGCGACGACCGCGACCGCGGCGGCCGGCGGCGCGCGCCATGCCGCAGCTGGAATCAGCAGACATGGACGGAAGTGTCGAAGGCTCAGGCTTACGCGGAGCTGGCCGAGGTGGCGGTGGTGCCAGTGTCGGCGGATTAGGCGCCACGGGCTCCGCGGCCCCTCGACGCTCAGCTGCCCCCACACCCGCACCCGCCCCGGAACCGGCCCCAGAGCCCACCGCTCCCGAAACCCCGGCGGAAGAAGGGTCTGCCCCCGGCGCCGTAGCGCCCCAATATATGCGAGACGATGACGCCGTGGCCTTCTCCGGTTGGAATACCGAAGTACAGACCGACCACCAGGGCCGCACCTTCATCTCCGTCCCGCTGCCAGAAGCCATCGGCGCCTACCGCGTCGCCATCGAAGGGGTCTCAGAGACCGGACTCCTGGGCCGCGCAGAAGAGGTCCTCCGCGTGGAGATTCCCCTCAGCGTGGCCACCCGTCTGCCCGAAATCGTCAGCGGCGGCGACCACGTTCAACTCCCCATCACCCTTCGAAATGCCACCGAAGAACCCTTAACCGTCACCACCGAACTCAAGACCGAAGGACCCATCACGGTGGCCCAGAACCTCGACACCTTTGAGGTCGAAGTCCCCCCTGGCAGCACCCTGACCCGGTACATCCCGCTTCAGGTCTACGACTCTCGAGAAGAGGCCAAGATCCAGGTCATCACAAAAGGCGGCGGCTTCTCCGACGGAGCCGAGCGAGTGGTCTCGGTGATGCCTCGAGGCTTTAAGAGAGACTGGCACGCCTCCGGCCAACTGCCCGGCACCAATAACCACGACGTACCTCTGCAGGGAATGACCGACACCGGCGCCGTCGCCGACCTCGTTATCTACCCCGGCGCCGTCGCCGAAGCCCTGGAAGGCGTCGAAAATATGGCCCGCCGACCCACGGGTTGCTTCGAGCAAACCAGCAGCCGCAATCACCCCAATCTTCTGGTCTGGCAATACCTAAAGGCCAACGACCAACTCGACGCCCAGATGGAAGCCCAACTGATGGGCCACATCGAATCGGGCTACTCCCGGATGCTCACGTTTGAGATCGACGGTGGTGGATTCGAGTGGTTCGGCCGCGCTCCCGCCCAGGCTCAGCTTACCGCCTGGGGACTGGTTCAATTCGCCATGATCCAGGACATCGTCGATCACTTCGACTCCTCGGTGATGGACCGCTCCGTGGCCTGGCTGCGCACCCTTCGAGGCCCCGATGGTGGTTGGGCCCCCGGAAATGACGCCTCCTGGGCGCGCATGACTCCGGAACAACGAAGCTCCGCCGAACTCTTCGTCCTCTACGGGCTGGCCCGGGCCAACCAAACCTCCGGATTTGAGGCCCAATTTGAGAAAGCCGCCCAGATCGGCCAGCAGAGCGACGACGTCTACCACGTCGCACTCGCCGCAGCCGCACTCGCCTACGCCGGTCACGACCCCAATGTCGTCCGAGAGGTCACCGGGCGCCTGGTGAGCATGCAGCAATCCGGCGGCCAGTGGAATCCCACCCAGGGCCGAAGCTGGGCCGGCGGCTACGGCGGGGCATTCGCCGTAGAAACCACGGGACTGGCCATTTTGGCCCTCATCGAAAGCGGAGGCTCTCGCCAGGCCATCACCCGGGGAATCGACTGGCTCGGAAATCAAAAAACCGGCGCCGGTTGGTGGGGCACCACCATCGCCACCGTAATGGCACTGGAATCCCGAGTCGCTTTTGAAGAAGCCGGTCTCGACGACAATAGCGGCAACGTCTACGTTTCCATTGACGGCGAAAGAGTCGGCCAGGTCCACATCGCCCACGGCGATCAACGACCGAAGCGAATCGAAGACCTCGGCCAGCACCTGACCTCTTCGGCGAGCCGCATTCGCGTGCACTCCGAGGTCAACCTCGACTACGACCTGGAGGTCAACTGGCGACAGGAAGAATTTGACGTCGACGGCGAAACCTCCATGGAATTTGCCGTCCAGGTCGGAGAAGACAACACCGCCTCCATGGGCGACGCCCTCACCATCGAGGTCATCTTACAAAACCTCGAAGAAGGAGCCCTGGGCATGGTCATCGCCCGCGTCGCCCTCCCCGCCGGACTGGAAGTAGCCCCCCGGGAACTCGACGCCCTCGTCGAGCGAAGCGCCGTGGACTTCTACGAGACCTCCGGCCGAGAGATCATCCTCTACTTCGATGACCTCGACGGCGAAGAGTCCCACACCCTCAATTTCACCGGCACCGCCGCCGTCCCCGGTACTTTTGAAGTGCCCGCTTCGGTGGCCTTTCCCTACTACCGAGACGAGAGCCACTGGCAGTGGGGCGAACGAGGTGAATTTGTGATCACCACACCTCGATGACGCCTCCAATCGCTACGATCCATTGGCCAACTTCAGCGTCCACAGACTTCCCCACTGGCCGCCGGAGACATAGCCCACGCCGATCTGATTGGCCGATCCGTTCATGATATTTCGGCAATGTCCGTCGGAGTCGATCCACCTTGCGACCACTCCGGCGGGCTCGGTGCCTCCACCGGCGATATTCTCTCCCACCGGAGACCCGCTGTAGCCGGTGTCGTTGATCCGTTGCGAAAAGCTCGACCCGTCGGAGCCGGTGTGCGAGAAGAAATCATTATCCCGCATATCGATCGTGTGAGCGTGAGATGCCTGATGTAAGAACGCATCCCCCGTCACCGGTCCCACCGCCGGCAAAACTCCATATTGACCGCAATCAGTCTCGGTGCTTCGGGCTTCATTTACGGCCTCCAGCACGCCCTCAATGATCGCCTCATCAGGGCACAGACCCTCTTCGCAGGTCTCACCGATATCGGTCGAACCGCCCCCGCCACCGGAGCCGGAGTTCTCTTCCACACATCCCGAAGTGCCTACAACGAGCAATAGTATCGACACCAACCGCAGGGTACCTGTATTCATATTTTCCTCTATGCGCTTATCAAACCAACCGGCCCGGGTCGTAGTATGACCCAATCCAGCTCCCATAACCAGTTCCCGCAAAGTGTTCGGTACTCGGTGCTCAGGGTCGCTAAGTTGCAGTTAAGGCGCGCAGTCCCGCGGCGCGCCTTAACTGCAACTGCACGAGCGTTGCCCCTTAAGACGGATCAACCATTCGACCCATGAACAAGATCGTATCCGTCGGATGATCATAGATGACGTAATAAAACGGCCGATCGAAGGTGACCTCGAAGGCGAGCATAGGAGCGGACTCGATGCCCATGACCACGGCGGTTGCGGCTGCGGCTTCGGTGCCCTCTTCGTCGACGCTGACGAAGCTCTTGTGGAAGATATCGGTGATATAAAGGTTGGGAGCCTGAGTGGCGTCGTACATGCCGGTGAAGTCGGCCAGGCTTGAGTCAAATGCGTCGATCATTCCCAGCTCTTCGAAGGGCGGGCTCAGGTCGAACTCACCGTCGTCTTCGAAACGGGGAAAGCGAACCGTGCCTTCCTCGTGGGAGAAACCGGCGACCACCTCGTCGAAGCTCTCACGACCAAAGCCGGCTTCCCAGGAGAGAAAGTCGTCAGCTTCGTCGGCGGGCATAAAGGCGATCATCGATACGTCGTCTCCTACGTACGGCAGAGACACGGCGACGGTGTCTTCATCCTCGAAATAACGGGTGGTGATGGAGTCGGGCAGGTGCATCATCGGAACGTCCACCGTGGAGCCGTCGAGACGATGAAAATCTGAGTCCGATGTCAGATCTTTGTCAAATGGGTGCTTCCAGCTTCCGAAGAAGTAAATGGCGTTGACCAGGATAAATCGGGTGTCCGAGTCCAGGCTGTCTTCGGGCAATAAATCCTTGATGCGCTCCTGCGTCTGGTCCTCTACCCACTGGTTGATCTCCTGTCGGATCTCTTCGAAATCGCTCTCGAAGTTAACGGCATATAAACCGGCGCCGTAATTGAACGAGAGGAGGTCCAGGTAGTCTTCCAGAAAGGGAAAGGTCTCGTGTCCCCAGGTCTGATTGACGATGTCGAGGTCGAAGGCAACGTCTTCCTCTTCTTCGGGCTCAAAGTCGGAGCGAGCGGCGAGTTCTAAGTCGAGCTTATTGAACGAGGCGTGAAGCTCGTCGTCGGGAAGCAGAAAGCGCAGGGCTTCGGACATCTCCACTTTGGTATTCTCTTTCGCTCCCCCGTAGGTCATGGCCAGCGCCAGGGAGATGGAGTGAGGAGATACAAAGACATTCCCCTCGTCTCCTTCTTCTTCCCGAAGCTCATTAAAGATGGAGAAGGCAAAGTCCCGGTTGTCGCGGGTGAAGTCGTCGAAGGTCTCCGACTCTACGCTGGGATCGGTATCTCGCGACTGGCTGCCTTCCAGCAACTCGCCGGGGGCCTGCGCCGCGGGTTGTTCGTTGTTGGGATCAGGGTCCGGATCGGGATCTGGTGAGCCGCAGGCGGCAAGAATCAGGGTGGATACGATGGCGATCAATTGCGCTGGGAATTTTGAGCGATACATGGGGTCTCCGGTTTCGTGGTCAATCAAATTTATGACTCGTTATCTCTTCACCGGTAATCTTATGCACATATTATGCCCGACTCCGCAATCAGGAGCAGAGAAGTTCCTCCACCGCCGCCCGTGCCTTCTCGAAGCGCTCCTCAAAGGTTCCGCTGATACGAAGGTACGGGCGGTCTTCAGCCTCCAACAACTCCACGCAACGAGCCAAAAAAGACTCTCTTTCATCAGGCAGGAAGCGCTGCGGATCTTCTACCCAGGGAACGTCCACATCGAGCAATAGATACAGGTCGTAGTGCCGCCTGCGCCCCTCTTCCAGAATCCACTGCGAACACTCTCCAAAGAGCGCGTCGCTCCACAGAGTTGTCGTCAACAGGTCGGTGTCACAGAAGAGCACCTTATTGGCCTGTCGAGCCATGGCATCTTCGGCGGCCATCTGCCCTCTGGCGATTCGCTCCATATCTTCGAGACTACAGTCCCCGTCCTGCATCTCCAGAAAAAGCCGGGCATATTCAGCGACCCCCGAGCTCTGAAAATACTCGGCCAGCCGAAATGTGAGAGTCGTCTTGCCCGTGGACTCCGGACCAAAAATACAGACCCGCCGCGCATAATGAGGCCGGACGACCTCGGGCAAAAACTCCCAGTAGCGCAACGGATTTTCCCGAATCTGGGAGCCCGAAACAGGTACCTGGCACCGTTCACAATCCACGGGCACAAATTCCGCTTCCAGCTCCCGGGCCAACCGCGCGCCGTAGGGCTCGGAGGCAAAAATAAAGTCTACGGAACCCTCCATATTTTGCTGAATCAAGTCGCGCCAGATCCGCCAGAAGTCGGGATGCTCCGAGGGCTCTTGCGGAACGTCGTCGGTCACATGCACCACCTGCGCGTCGCCGCAGATCTCCTTCATCCACTCAAAGCGAAGCGCCCCGTCGATGGGCTCGCGCTCCAGCGTGCACACCAATACGGTCAACTCGTCGACGTAATGACGAGCGAAATCCACCAGAAATTGATGCCCTCGATGGGGCGGCAAGAACTTCCCGAGCACCATCCCACGACTGACCATCACTCCATCTCATTTCGATAGGGAATCACTTTCCCGTCGTCGCCAAGAGTCTCGTCGATGGTCACCTTGATCTCTCGCTCCTTGCCAAAGACCTCTTTGAGAAGCCCCACCATCAACGATTGATTCACCGCAAGGCCCGGAATCGGCCGGATGATAAGCTCGCAGGACTCATCGGCGTATTGGACAAATTCATGCTGCACAAATGGACAACGAGCCCGCAACACTCGCGCGATATCCACGGGATTGACCACCGACCCGTCGGCCGCCCGAAAAAACACCGCCTTCCGTCCCTCGAGCTCCAACAACCTGGCGCCCTCCATCCGACCTCGATCGCCGGTTCGATACCGCAACAACGGCAGATAGCGGTTTCGACCACCGGTCACAACAACTTCGCCCCACTGGCCATCGTCAACGGGTCGACCCTCTTCGTCGACCACCTCCACATAGAGATCCGGAGCCATCGTCATCATCCCCCGACCGTCGGGCGCAGAGAACGCGATGGCCCCGGTCTCGGTGATCGAATACCAGTCGATGACAGGGCAGCCGAAAAACCGCTGGGCCTCCTCCTTCAAGCCGGGGCTCAGGGCCGTGGCCGTCGAAAAAATCGCCTCCGGCTTCACCGGTAAATCCCACACCATCATCTGCGAGAGCGCCACCGGGTCGGTGGTGATCATAAAGGGATTCATCTCCTCGCAGAACGTTCGGGCTGCCTTCTTTCCCCCGGCCCAGTCGCCCTCCCGAAGGTTCACCTTGGCGAAGCCGGCCTGATTCCACACCGAAAAAATATTGGCAAAAATATAGGTCGATTGCTGGGCACAGATCGTAAGACAGGCCGCTCGATGAGGTCCGAAATCAGTCTCGATTCCGTAGGCATCCAGGGCAATCTCCGCCAGGGCATGGGCGCTCGCCAGGGTCTCAGGATGAGTGGGAACGTCGACGGAATGTCCCGTGGTTCCCGAAGTATCATAGGCGATCAAGCGCTCCAGGTCGGCGTCCACGGGCACGATGTCGGCGAGCCGGGTGGCCAGATCTTCTCGGCTTATCGTCGGGACCTTCGGCCAATCCTGAGGCAATTCCAGATCCTTCGGCAGGCGTTCGCCGTAGAGAATCGACCGCTCCCGAAGCGACGACACCCAGTCCTCCATCCACTCTGGAATGCCCCGTCCGCTGGCGGTGCCTTCTGAAAAGACCCGCTCCCGGTAGGCTTTTGCAAGCTCCAGATCTGAGGCCGTCACCCGGTCTCCTACCTCAAAATTCCACTTCGGTGCAGACGAGTGCTGGCGAATCCCCTGCAGGACTTCATAGCCTTTTTCATCCATCAGCGGATGCTTCTCGGCCCACTTCTCTGGCACTGTCGTCTCATCACTCATCGATTCACTCCCGGGTATAGCGCGACGCCGCCTCACGGGCCCGCTGCTCAGCCATCTTCTTTCGCAACTTTTCGGCCCGCTCCACCCGCTCTCTGGTCTCCTTGAGCACCCGGCGCCGCTCCACACTATCCACCATGGTCAGTCGATCCTGGGCGACCGCCTCGGTCTCTCCTTCGGGACGAAACCCCAGCGCCCTCAACGCCAGTCGGCTCAACTCCTCGCGGCGCTCGGAGTCGACGATAAATTCATCGACGTTAATCAGCGCGCCCAGCTTCAGAAGATCACCGCCCAGCCAGTTCTTGGCCCGCTTCGCCAACTCCGCCCGGCGATAGGTCCAACAGGAGCGCAGCTTGTGGTCCTGCAAGAGCCAGCAGGCCACCAAGACCAACCGCAATTGGTTCTTCGAATACTTCGACTCCGGTCCGAATCGCGCCACCTCCCTGGCGGTGAGCAACTCTCCCCCCAACTCGAGCATCAAATCGGCCACCACCGCGTCCACCCGCACGCCCCGATCGGACTCCTTCAGCACCGGCTCCTCCAGATACTCCGACGGGCAATCGACGAGTCGATTCTTCAAGTGGGTCACCGACGGACCCATGGGCATCTTCATCGCTTCGCTCCCCTGTCCACAGTATATTTTTTGCGACTGAACTCCCGAGAAAAGGCCACCAACTCTCTTTCGTTGGTCACCTGATAGATCTCCCAGCCGACCTCCCGAAGTCGCTCACAGGTACCTGCAAAACGCCCGGATATCAGATCGCCGTTATACTCCAGCACACAGCTCAACCCGGCGCCCGCTTTTTCCACGGCAACCTTTGCCACCTCGAGTCCATCGGGATGGTTCTCGGCCATCGAAAAAATATCGGTGTCCGTGATCAACAGAATATGAACCGGGTTGTCTCGCGACTCGCCATGGACAAAATCCGCCTCCAGGCGGTCGAATCCAAAGGCGTACCCCGTCCCAAGATAGCCGGTGAGAACGCCCAGATTCTTTTTGAGACTCGACGAATAGCCGTCGGTCTCGGAGTGCTGCCCCGGTGCTCCGGAGAGCACGGTCTTGACCTTGGCCCCGGCCCGCAACGCCGAGATCGATACCACCGCTCCCGCCACCGCTGGATAGGACACGGTGCGCGCCGGGTTGGCCATCGACCCGGAGCAGTCGATCCCCAGATAAAGGTCTGCCGGTCGAGCGTCTTTCTCGTCGCCCTCTACCTCCCCGATGATCCGCTCCACCGTGGTCACCCCGGGGATGATAAAGGGGCTTCGAAAGGTGGTCGCCATCCAGTCGATCGCCGAGAGCGGAGCCCCCGGCTCCCAGCGCTGAACGCCCTCGATCTGCATCTCCATCAACGGGGTCTCCCCTCGGATCGGAAAGGGCGCAAGATAGGGCCGGGCCGACTCCCGATAATAGTTTATGATCAAATCGCGCACATCGATCTCAACCCCGAGACTCTTCATCAGCTGCACATAATCGTCGGGCGAACGCTTGTGGGTCTTGGTTCCGCCCCGAAGTTCGCGACCGTACCCCGACGTCAGGCCAACCTCCTTCGCGTCATCGCCTCGATCACTCTTCGCCCGCCCATCACCATCATCACCGAATTCCAGACCATCCAATTCATTCAAATCATCGAGCGCCGGATGCCGGGCCCCCTCCATCTCCTCGGACGACATCGTGGTGAGTCCTTCGGGAACCACGCCTCCCGCCCCGGCCTGCTCGGCGTCGAGCCAGGGCAAAAACAACCTCGTCTGGTCCTGAAGGCCCTCAAGATAGTCCAGGCATAGCACTGCAAATTGCCCTGCCCCTTTGAGCCAGTCGCCCGAGTAATTTCGCACCAACCGAGACGCCAGAATCGCATCGGCCCGAATTCGATCGGTCAACTCCCCGTCGAATAAGGACCCCGTCGATAACCCCCACAAAATCTCGTAGGTGTGCATATAAAACATCCACAGATCCGGATGGGCCTCCGTTTTCAACGCTCTATAGACCCCGGCCATATCCAGGCCCGCCGCTCGCTGGAGCCGGTCGTTGATCAAGAGATCGGAGTATAAATTGGAGATCATCGGAGCCACACGCTCACGCCCCGGAAGCCCGGCCCGCGTCGCGGACAACAACCGGGCATTGTCAGTTAAATCCCCAGGCACGTAGACGTGGTGGCCGATTTCGTGGGCCAGGACCTCGGTGGCAAAATTGCTGACTCGTTGTTCAACGACCTGCCGAAGGCTGATGACCACGGCGTGGTCGACGAGTCGAATCATCGCAAACGAGCCTGTCAGACCCTCCCTCTCTTCGTCTTCCCTCGTCAGACACCACCGGGGCTGTGATAATTTGGTAAACGAGCTCCAGGCCCCCAGCGCTTCCTCCCACTTCGATCGCCATTTCTCGCGCAAGGCCACCAATACGGGATCACTCTCGGCTGTTATTCTGCTCGCCATGACGAGCCCCTGGCGACGAGATAAATGAAATGAGAGTGGCCCAGGCTAAGGGCCAGGGTGTCTTTCGTTCGCGCCACCGAAGTGGGCTCCTCAAAAACCTCAGGCAGTCCTGAAAGCTCGTTGGTCCCCTGGCTGATCATATCCTCGAAACTCTCTACACTCAGCCCATTCAACACCGCCGGAGAGGCCCGCTTGCAGGAGGTGCCGTAGACATCGGCATGAAGGCTAAAGACTCCTTCTCGGTCAAACGCAAAGAGCTCACCATCTCGCACGCCCACGCAGGGTGGCTCTACAAAGACGCCACCGGCACCCCGAAATCCGCCGACCCGTCCCACCACCTGCGGCTCATCGCTCAGCGACTCCACCACCGCTCCGGTCCACCGGTTCTGCAAACGCCGCCTGAGCTCGGCCACATCTCCCACCTCTTCGGACACCCCCATGACCTCGTATTTCAGCCCATCCGAAAGCGACTCCCACTCCGAAAGTGCCGACTCCCGAAAATGAGCCATTCCCGAGCGCCAGGCCAACACTTTTCCGGCACGCAAAAGCTCGTCGGCGCTGCTGCAGCCCGGTGCAACTTCCAGCAAATATTGCCGCCACAACGCCGGGTCTCCCTCTCGCGTGGAAGCCATATTATGAACGGCGTTC
>SKNI01000220.1 GCA_007120615.1 Myxococcales bacterium
CCTGGCTGTGGGCGTAATGGACGGCGTTGCAGACCTGACTCAATATCTCGACGTGGAGCTCCAGCGTGTCTTCTGCGTCAAATCCGGCAGGGGCGAGCGATGGATCTTCAATGACCTCAAGCCAGGAGGTTCCCGAGATCTTTTTCATCACGATCACAGGTTCACCGTCTTCACCGCGGCCCAGAGTATATACCGGAACGATATTGGGGTGCTCCAGAAGTCCCGTGGTCCACCCTTCCCGAAGCAAGGTCAGGGTCGCCCTCTCCGAGCGAACCTCGGCGCGCACCGTTTTGACCGCCACTTCTCGACCCAGGGAGAGTTGCTCGGCCAACTCCACAAGGCCCATCCCGCCTTCCCCGATTTTTCCTTTGATCCGCAATTCCGGAATGGTCTGCGACGCTCCCCCCTGCATCAGCCGGGGCAGTCGCCTGGCCACATCATCGACCCGCTTCGCCTCTTGCTCCTCCCTTCCGGTCAGCCGCGTCTCTCGATCAACGGTCACCAGGGTATCGTCGATCCCCAGGGTCATTAGAAGCGTGCGGAGTTCATCGTCTTTAAACGTTTGGTCGTCCATGAACGCAAAATATCACAAATCCTCAGATCGTAGCGATGGAAATCGCATGACAGACGCTGCCGCCGAGCACGAAGAGATGCCAGATGGCGTGGGCATATTCCATATTCTTATTGAGATAAAAATAGGTCCCCGCCGTGTAGGAGATTCCACCGGCGATGAGCCACCCGAGCGTGGTGAGCGAGAGCGCCTCCAGCATCGGCCCGGCTGCCACGATCACGATCCAGCCCATCGCCACGTAGAGAAAGGTAGAGAGGCGATTGAATCGACCCGTATAAAAGAGCTTAAAAACCACTCCGGCGATGGCTAGAATCCAGATCAGCGCAAAGAGACTCCACCCCCAGGGACCTTTCAACGGGCCCAGCGTAAACGGCGTGTACGTCCCGGCGATCAGCAAATAAATGCAGGCGTGATCTACAATCTCGAGCCGCGCCCGCCGGACGGGCTCCCGGGCAGAGTGGTACAGTGTGGACGCCGCGTAGAGCATCGTCATGGTGATGCCGAAGACCATGACTCCGCCGACAAACCAGAGGTCACCGGAGGCAGCGGCGATGAGAACCAAAATAAAGCCGGCGACCACCGCAAGAGCGGTACCGATTCCGTGGGTGATAACGTTAAGCCGTTCTTCTCTGGGACTATACATTGCGGCCATTTAGGACTCCTGCAATCGAGCAAAGCCGATCGGTATTTCCCACCTCCCGGACACTCCGGTAAGGTCGGGACGGCGTAGTTACTGAACGGGTAAAAACGTCGGGTAATTTCGGCGTTGACCAGCGGGTCAACAAGGAGAGTGTAGACACCATTGACCCACGGGTCAAACTTATTGACTAAAGAGTCAACAGCGGAGTAAAACTAGCTATGCCCGGTCCCAGAGCACCTGAAGAACAGCGAAGAAAAGAAATTTTGCGCGCCGCCTTCACCGTGGCCTCCCGAGAGCGGCTGACGGGCTGTAAGGTCTCGGACGTGGCTAAAGAAGCGGGCGTCAGCAAAGGGTTGATATTCTTCTATTTCGACAATAAAGACACCCTCCTGGTTTCCCTGTTGGAGTGGCTGTTGCACCGAACGATCCTGGCCCGGGTCGACGAGGAGATCCTCCAGCTCGAGTCCCCGAGAGAGCGCTTTCTGGCGGTCCTTCGAAAAGATATTGAGCGCCTCCCCGCCCAGCGGGAGACGGTGGAACTCTTCTTTGATTATTGGGTGATGGGCACCAGGCACCCCGATATCCAGCGAATGATCCGAGGGGCCCTGGATCGCTACCGAGATGCCCTTCGCCCTCTGGCGGAGGCAGTGATCGAAGCCGAACCCGCTCGCTATGAAGATGTCACCGCCGACGGCCTGGCGGCGGTGGCGGCCGGGTTTATCGAGGGCTGCGCCCTGCAGATCGTGATGGATCCGGGACGCTTTGAGGTAGAAGCCTACCTGACGAGCCTCCACGCCCTTGTGGTGCGTCATTATAGGCCCGACGACGTAACGAGCTGAGCCAGCTTGCTCCGTCAAACCTTGCTCCCGACATACGCCGCGTCTATGGTAGCGCCGGGAAGAGTATTGTCCGCTTATTGTTATACCGGTTGCTTATTAGACGAGCACCTCATCTCCACCGTCCCCCAGACCCGAGCAGTCCAGCGTGTTTTCCAACCCCAAATATATGAGCCGAATCATCTGGGGGGGATGTGCGATCCTGTTATTTCTGGTCTTCGTCGTCCCCTCCGTCGACTTTAGCCGACAGGACGACACCCCACGAGTACTGGGAACGCCCGACCCCTTTGCCGACTTCGTGATCGACGCCGAGGAGCTTCTCCATAACGGACGTCTCTCCGAGCTAGACGAGGACGACGCTTACCGGATCGCGCCGCTCTTAAAAGCTCGGGCCCTGACAAAGGCCGGACCTATCGCCCCCCACGAGATGGAAGTTGTCGTTGAATTTATCGACGAATACCGGCCCCAGATCGCAGGCCAATCAGGCGAAGGCTCTCGCCGGACGCTGAGAAATCATCGCGACGCGCTGATGCTCGAAGAGTTGCCGCGACTCGATCCCGACAAAGCGCAGGCCGCCATGCAAGAGATTCGCCTGGCCTATGACGAGGCCTTCGATATCGACCCTTCGGCGACCCGACGCTAGTTTCGCTCGACCTCGATCAATCCTCGTTGCTGTCCCCGTCGCTCTCACCGGCCGGGCGCCCGAAGCACCAATGGCGCCACAAAAAGCGCTTCTCCGACTCTTCCAACAGCGGCCGCTGCAACCATTCACGGGTCTGGACCATTCGATAGAATCGAAGACGCATCACGTGATTTTCACGACCGTGAATCCCGTTCCACTGACGACAGACGTAATTGGCATAATAGCGCCGGTCTTCCTGGCTGCGGCTTCGTCGAATATCCTGGAAATACAGCCTCCATCGATAATTATGATAGATCGACGAGGATCGCTGGGGGTCGGGCTGCTCCCAGGTCAGCGCCCGGGCTGAATATTGATCGA
>SKNI01000596.1 GCA_007120615.1 Myxococcales bacterium
ACTGGGACCGGGAAGGGGAGAGGATCGCCGGGGAGAGTTTCCGGTCATCATCGACTGGCTCACCGAGAATGTACACCGCGTCGGTTCCAGTCTGACGGCCGAAGAGATCTTGTCCAATGCCACGGGAAGTGAGTTAGATGCCAGTTATTTCAAAGACCACCTCCAGAAAAGATATCTCCCCCAGCGCTGACGTGAGCGACGAGCTACACACCGGCGAAGAGGAAGAGATCGCTGCGATCGATAAGGTTCTGTACCGCGAGAAGAGACGCCTTCGAGAGCGCATAACGCTTCTGTCGGAGAGGTTTTCGAGCCTGGTAGAGCGCTTCGAGTCGGCACGGGAGTTCTCCTCGGAGATGGACGCCTTTCGACGTGGAGAAGAGGCGTTTTTAAGCCGACTCGACACCATCGACTGGGACCGGGAAGGGGAGAGGATCGCCGGGGATCTGGAAGCATTGCTAAACGAAGTCGAAGCCAGACCACGGGTAGTGCTGTGGTGGTCCGATGAATTCGGCAGCTTTTTTGCGGACACCGATGAACCGTCGTGGAAGCAAAATCGAGACGGGAAGGGCCTCTCGATAGCCGATCTTGTTCGACGTCAGGTGGACGCCGATATTGGTGGCGCAGAGGTCAGCTACCCGATTATTTTCACCCATGAAGTGGAGGGGAATCAGCGGGCCGTAGCCCGGACCCTGGGCTGGGCGCTGGTCATGAACGCCTGCGCCCGAGTCCTGGAGGGGCGCGATGACCTCGAAGAGATCGCGCTTCGGGCCCATCCTCAGGCCGGGGCACGAGAGTGGGTCGTCACCCCGGGACCCATTGATTTGGCAAAGAAAGTTCCATCGCCGCAGGTCTTTGGTTTTTCACTACGAGGAGAGTTTTTTCGACGTCTGGAAGACTTTCCGAAGACCGATCGCAAGGCCCACTGGATCTTCTGGATGGCCGAGTCCGAGCAGGCCCCCCAGGAGGTGCGGATCCTTCGCGAGCAGTCGGGTGCGATGGTAGAGGTGCTTTTGGATCGCGATCTTCGACGAATTCGAATGGTGGAGCATCCCACCTCGGAGGTGGTTCGAAAACGAAAGAACGTCTTCGTTGACCTCGTTTCTCCTCGCGGGGAGGACTGGTATTTCGCCCCCGGCGCCGATCTCGATGAAGCTCTTCACGGGCTTCTTCGCCGCAAAATCGAAAGTGGATTTCGGATCGTCTACCAGGAGTTCATCGAAGATGGGGAGTTGGAGCAACGGGGAAAGCAGCCTGCAGGGCTCTCCCGGGGGCTCTTCTCGAGGTGATTTGAGTTCCCCGGGGAAAGAATGTTGCTCTCGGGGAGTTTGCAATTATGTTTTGTGCAATGAAACCAATGCTTTGGGTCGTTTTATTGTGGTTCGAGACGTCGGCTGAGTAGGTTTCTCCGAACCCGGAAAGAAGGTAGTGAAACCGATCCGGGCGACGGTACGCAGTGCGGCAATACTTGACTTTGAAGGGGGGCTAGACTAACCGCTAGGGTGCCTGATTTTGGTGTGTTCATCGGTCGCAGGATTTTTTATTTTGAACCTCTGCCGATGAGCGTGTCCAAGTCCGCGAAGAAGTGGCCCCTGGCGAAGACGTTTTTGCCCGGTCCGGCGCAAGCCGGCGTTGATGGTTGTATACGAAGTGCTGACTCTTCGCGGTGTCGTTAAAATTGGAGATTATGATGAATTGGAAACGCGCGCTGTCTTTGTGTGTTCTTGTGATCTGTTCCACGACTATGACCACGGTCGCAGTAGCAGAAGAAGTGGACGAGCTCGATGAAAGCGAGATCACCTACCACCAGGTCGGGGAAGACGAGACCCTGGGTCTCATCGCATTGCAATATCGGGTCGGCATCGCCGAATTAAAGGGCTGGAATCAGCTCGACTCCATCGACGTGGAGCCGGGCATGGAGTTGATCGTCAAGAGCGATGAGGAGATCGACGACGGTCCTTCCGAGCCTTTGCCCGTGGTGCATATCGTGCGCAGCGGGGACACCTTTGAGGGAATTGCCCGTCAATACGGGGTGCGAATCTCTCAAGTCCGCAGCTGGAACTCCAACGTCAATCCCAGACGCCTTCAGATCGGGCAACAGGTTCGGTTGCACATTCCGGGAGCCAACGGAGACTCCATTTCCTGGGGCCGAGCCAATGGCGGTCAATTATATAATGGTGTGGCCATGGAAGACGGGCCGGGCCTGCGGGTGCGCAATCAGGCGCGGGCCTACGGAACTCAGCGCGTGGTCAATATGCTCAGCGCCGCCGGAGCCGATCTAAAAGCCCGCTGGCCAGACGCCCCGGAGTTGGTGGTAGGCAGTCTCAGTCTGCGTCGAGGGGGAGCTCTACGCCCTCATCGAAGCCATCAGAGTGGTCGCGATGTCGATATCACCTATTACCACCGCGGTAATGTGGAATTGCCAGACTTTCGAGATATGTCGGCCGAGACCTTCGACGCCGTCAAGAACTGGCACTTCTTCAAGACCCTCATCGACACCGGAGAGGTGCAGTTTATCTTCGTGGACTACGAATTGCAGAGGGTATTGCACGAATACGCTCTCTCCATCGGGTACACCGAGGAAGATCTGACGGAGTATTTGCAATATCCCCGAGGTCGACGAGTGCCGGAGGGGGTCATCCGACACGCTCGCGGCCATCGCAACCACTTTCATATTCGGTTTACCTGCGGGCCGAAAGATCAAAATTGTCGCTGACGTGACCGGTCTGAATCCTTCGGACCGGTTGTAGGAGGGGGATCTCATTTGGTTAGACCAAGGAATTAATGATGGCCTGGATAGAAGCCAACCATGAGCGCACGCTGGAAGTGGACGCACCGCTGGATGAGGTAGCCGAATTTTTCTCGGACCCCTCACAGATTCGCCATTGCATGGGGGATCTCGACGTCGGCGAGGAGATCGACGAGCAGACCTGGCGGTGGAATATGAAGGAGGTCGGAGCCCGCAATATCACCTTTAAGGGGGTTCACCAGGTCCGCTACGAGCGCGACGGCGACCAGGTCCGATGGAAGAGCGAAGGGGAGGGCAATATGCGCACCGAAGGAGTCGCCCGGTTCAGCGCCCTCGGCGACACATCTACTCGCGTGGAATACGAGGAGACCATGGCCAGCGATCTTCCCATTCCCCGACTGGCAGCGAAGGTCTTTCGACCGATCGTCGCTCGAGAGGTCCGGCGCGGGATCGACGAATATCTCGATAACGCGGTGGAATATCTCAACGCCGGGCGTCATCGAGAAGACGGGGAATCATGAGCGGCCAGAGTTTCGGCGGTCGCTACGTTCCGGAATGCCTCTGGACCCCGATGCAGGAGGTGGCCGAGGCCTATGCGGAGAATGCTGGTGAGGAGAGTCGACGACGACAAGCAGAGTGGCTGACCCGCCGAGTCGGGCGGCCCACGCCGCTGTCTCATCTGGTGGCATTGTCCAGAGATGGTGGCGGCGCCCAGATCTGGGCCAAACGCGAAGATCTATGCCAGGGAGGAAGTTTTTGCGCCACCTCAGCGGTCTCTCAGGCCTTGCTGGCGAAGCGAATGGGCCGAGAACATCTTATCGGTGCCACGGCCACCGGTGATTTCGGCGTGGCCCTCGGCTCGATGGGCGCAGCACTGGGAATGAAGGTCACCATATTCATCCGACGTGATGATATGGAGGCAGAACCATTTAACACCGCTCGAATGCGTCAACTGGGCGTGGAAGTCATCCCGGTTGCCGGGGCGATCACCGGTCGGCGGCAGGCTATCGGTGAAGCGCTGCGTCAATTTTCCCAGGTTTCGGACAGCGCCTTTTATGCGTCCAGTTCGCTGGCAGCTCCGAATCCCTATCCCCGGATTCTGCGGGAGGCATTGCAAGTCATCGGCTCGGAGTGTCGAGAGCAATTGAGTCGGGAGGCAATCGAAGCCGAATATATAGTGGCTCCCGTGGGAAGTGGTTCATTTGCGGCCGGACTATTCGGAGCCTTTCTCGCCGAAGACGCTCCGACCAATTCCCAACTTGTGGGAGTTCAATCGGGGGGCGACGGCGATAGCACCCGTGGTGCAGCGCCCCTGGTGAACGGGCGGCCCGGGGTATATCTGGGAACCCGTTCGATGGTCCTACAGGACGAACAGGGACAGATCGCGACCACTCCCACCACCGCATCGGGCATGGCGATGCCCGTGGCCGGTCCTCAGCATGCTCGATGGCTTCAGCAGGGGCGGGCTCACTACGTCACGGTCACCGATCAGGAAGCCCTTCAGGCCCGCCGGCGGCTAACCGAAGTAGAGGGTATCTTTGCCAGCCGCGAGAGCGGGTATGCCCTGGCCTATAGTCTCAAGCTCGCGCCCACATTGGAGCCCGATCAGCATATCGTGGTCGGAATCAGCGGGAGTGGTATTCGGGAGTTGGGGAGCTCACTTCAGGGAGCAGAGGAAGGGAAACCATTATGAACCAACGCCTTGCGCCCTGGAGAAATGCATTTCCCCGCCGAACCCGGCCCTTATTGATGACCGCTCTGGTTGTAGGTGATCCCTTTCTGGAAGCGACCCGCAACTATATGAATGCCCTGGTGGAGGGAGGGGCCGATCTTCTGGAGTTGGTGCTGCCATTTTCGGATCCTGCGTTCCACGGAGCGGTGATGCGACGGGCCAATGAGCGAGCCTTGAACGAAAAGGTCGGGTGGGAGGGACTGTACAAGATCATTGCCGATTTTCGACTCGGGGAAGCCGAGATCCCGGTGATTGTGACCACCTATTATAATCGCCTTCTGGCCGCTGGAGTCTCGGATTGCATCGAGGGGCTGGCAGCGGCCGGGGCCGATGGCTTGATGGTCATGGACTTGCCCTATGAGGAAGCAGCAACCCTCAAAGGGCTTCTGGAAGAGCGCGACCTGGCGTTGATTCAGGCTGTGGCCCCGACCACCACGGTCACTCGATTTCGCCATATCGCAAAAGAGGCCGAGGGGATCTTTGTGTGGACCGGCCATTGCGGCACCGAGGTTTCTTTTGACCCGGCACGATTTGACGAGCAAATGCGCAAATTGCGCCAATTCTCCGAGATCCCGCTGGTGGCTTCGATGAATATCGAGAGCGGAGAAGATGCTCGCAAGATCGCCCGCTCCGCCCACGGGGTGTTGGTCGGGTCCTCTCTGGCCTGGCTGGTCGAAGGGGGAGGTCCCGACGTCGAAGAGCGGCTGCGCACCTTCGTCGCCGATCTGAGGATCAACCTCGACGCCGTCCAGGAGGACTGATCAGGTCTCGGCAGAAGATTGCCGGCGGGGCTTGGCCTTCTCCCCGGTGGAGTCTTTTTCTTCGGGCAGACCTTTTGCCGCCGGTCGTCCCCAACTCTGGGGCATGATGACCTTATCGTCGACCGTTCGAATATGGAGATCGCGCTGGGGAAAGGGAATGCCCACATTGCCCTCCTGAAGGGCTTTCCACAAAATGAAGTTGAACTTGCCTTTGAGGGTTCGCTCATTGGTACTTCGGCAATCGAAATAGACCAATAATTCGAATTTAATGGAGTTGTCTCCGAAGTCGGAGATCCAGACATCGGGGGCGGGGTTGGTAAGAATATCGGGGTGATGTTTGGCGGCGTGCAGGAGGATCTCTTTGACCTCTTCTGGATCGGAGGAGTAGCTGACTCCGATGGGGATATGAATCCGAACGATGCTGTCCTGGAAGGTCCAGTTGATGATCCGGCCACTGACGATCTCTTTGCTGGGAATGAGCATCGAGAAATTGTCGGGGGTTCGCACCACCACGCTGCGAGCGCCGACGGCTTCAACCCGTCCGTAGAGCTCATTGACGGTGATATAATCGCCCTTCTTGACGGCGCGGCCGAAGAGGAGAATGAACCCGGAGATGAGGTTCTCGGCGATATTCTGAAGGCCAAATCCAATCCCGACCCCGAGGCTGGCCATCACCACCATCACCGCGGAGAGGTGCACCCCGAGGGCGACCAGGCAGAGGATAAAGCTGATCACCACCAGGGCATAATTGATCAGCGTGTTAAAGGCATAGGCGACGCCGATCTCGATGTTGAGGGCCGGATAAACTTTGGCGTTGAGCACCGCCTTAAAGAGCCGAATCGATAAAATGGTGGCGACGATGATCAGAGCCACGTTGAGCAGGTTGAACAGTGAGATCTCTACCCTTCCCACCGCCAGAAACGGCACCTTCAGCACGGCGATCAGGGGCTCGTAAATCCCCATCAGTCGAAGCGCGATCACAGCCATGATCAGAGTGCCAAGGGCGACGATCCAGTGCTCCAGGGCTTCCAGAAGCGGGGAGGGGGATTCGTCGGCCTCTTCGGCTTCCTTGATGCGCCGCTTCACCAGATTGTGAAGCCGTTCCAGGAGGGCAAACCAGATCGATCCCACGATGATCAGGGCGTAGCCGCGGGTCAGAAGGTAGGTGGCGGCGTCCACATAACCTGCGGCATTGAAGAGCAATAAGACGATCGTCAGACCGACCAGTCCCGGGTATTTGGAAGCCAGCCCCTGGCGGAGGATCTTGTAGAAGCTCGACGCGCCCTGCTTCGGAAAGAGCGATAAAACAGCGTCCCGGATGAAGAATAGGTAAATCGGGAGCAGCGCCAGGGTGAGGCGAAATGAAAAGGACACCAGGGCGGAGGCTTGCTCGTGAAATTCGAAGCGATCAAAGGCAGCCAGCACCAGCACAAATCCCAGAGTCACCCGAAGTACGAGAAGCCCGAAGAATTCGAGGCGCGGATAATATTCCTGAGAGTCAGGTCCACGGGGGTTGAGGCGCAGAGTGGTGGCCAGCGCTGTTTTGATAGTGCGATAGATCAAAAAGAGGATCAGAGCGTCCGTCAAGAGCAAGGTCCAGGGCTGGGCCCCGAGGATCGCTCGCACCGGAAAGAAACTAAAGATAATCAGAATCGGCACCGCAATGGAGCGGCCCAGAACGATGATTGCCTTTCGGACCGCACCGGTCAGCCAGGCCGATGAGTCGAAGTGAATCCGGGCCTGAAACCGGTGGGCCCACCGGGACGCCTGGCGCTCGATGACCAGAAATACGATGGCAAAGAGCGCGATGACGATGAGGGCGATGATCAATCCCAGGATCGCCCAGGGGTCGATCTTGCGAGGATCTCGGACTAACTCCTCGGCACTGGACCACAGATTCTGACCGTCCTCGGAGACGAGGGTGATTAATTCGCCGTCAAAACCAAGGGGTTGTCGATCCAGGAAATGCTCAAAATTATTCTTGAGGAGCTGATAGGCCTCTTTGAGGCCCGGCTCGATCGTCCTCATGGAGACCGCTGGAACTTCCACCTCTGACCCGGCAACCTCGGCCTGTTCCCCCTCGACCTCTGCTTGAGCGGCCGGTTGCTCCTCGATCACCAATTCATCGACGATGATCGGGTCCGGGTCTTCTTCTTGAGCCCAGGCGACGGCCGGGCTCAACAGGGCCAGCCCCACCATCGACAGCCCCACCATCGCCATCAATAGGATTGTCAGAACCGATAAATAGGTACGTCTCATATTTTTTGGCCCAGACCTTGCGAAATGAACGGCTGTGAGAAGAATCAATTCCTGCGTTCCATGCCACTCTAATGCAGGAAGGGGCAACAACAAAGGTGTTATCGCGTCCGCAGGAGGAGTTTCTTGGGAATTGGTCCAGAGCATTTGTTGCCACCAGACAGCTAGACTGATATAACTCCGGTGTCTAACCTATTTTACCCCGCGTTTTTACGCGTTCACATGGTGAGGAGATTTTTTATGAAAACCGCTCGTTTCTTCGTCGTCCTGCTGGTGGCACTCGCCTTTTCGGCAGTGGCGTTCGCACAAGACGCCGGACCTGTCGAAAATGAGGAATTTGGCGTCACCGTTACTCCCCCGGATGGATGGGAGGTCGGCAGCAGTGACGACAAAGCGGTGGCAAACTTTAAGCATCGCGGCTCCCAGAGTCAGATTCAGGTCATCGGCACTAAATTGATGAATGCCGAAGTCGCCGATGTCTTCTTTAGCACCTTTCATAAGACTCTGACGGAGTCGAATTTTGAACAGGTCAGCGAAGAATCCAATACCATCGGCGGATTAGAGGGAACCGAGATCCGCTATGAGTTCACCCACTCCGGGGTAACTCTTGAGGTCATGGTTTTCGAATTTCTTCAAGATCACACCGCCTGGCTGGTGATCGGATATATGCAGGATTCGGAGCGTGAGAATCACGAAGATGATTTCACCTCCGTGATTGAGAATCTGAGCTTCGACGAGGGCTGATTCCCTTGATCGAATGCACAGACTCGGTTTGGCCAACGGGGCTCGCACATCTAATCGATGTGAGGGCCCCGTTGTGTTTTTTGGGGCTAATGGTGGTGATGGGATTATCGGTGCCGATTGAGGTCCGGGCCCAGGGAGAGCCGTCAGCGGAGGAGTCGCCGGACCGGCAAGATCAGGAAGAGGACGAAGAGGCGGAGTCGGAGGCACCGCAGGTCGAGCCGCGGGCGACCGGTGTGGATGCGCTGGGCGGAAGGGTCCGAATCCCTCGACCCACTGGCTGGAGGATCGCCCGAACCAACGATGAAGGGGTGGTGGTCACGTTTCGATCCGCCAGCGATCGAGACGCTCAGATCGAAGTACGGATGAGCGACGGCGTTTCCGCAGCCCGCTGGGATCGCTACGTGCGAACGTTTGATAATGAGGTCCAACAGAGTGGGTTCCAGATCCATCAGGCGGGCATCCAGCGGAACTATGGAGGCCGTCGGGGTCGATTCGTGGAATACGAGTTGAATCTGGAGGATGATGTCTACCGGCTTGTGATCTGGCATACTCACGAGGGCGATCGAGCCTGGGTGTTTTCGGGCTTCTTTCGGGAGGGGCGCAGAGATGCCCATTTCCGAACGTTCCAGGAGATGGTGGATCAGGTCGAGTGGAATCTATGAGCGGCGGCGCCTGAGAACGGCGGCTGAACTCAGCACCAGAGTGATAATGATCAATGAGGGCGGTGGTTTTTGGTTGGTCGAGGTGCAGCCCTCTGTCTGCGGTGAGGAAACCGGAGCGAAGAGGCAAACGGAAGTGGTAAAGTTGGGAGGGGTTTCACAGGCCAGATGCTCTGGACAGTCCCCGTCGTCGCCGCATGTGGTGGAGCAATAGCCGCTACCAATCTCGGGATCGTCGAAATGGCAATAGTCGGCACAATGGCTAAGATCGAGGCCACAATACTCGCCGATCGCACCGAAGGGAATATCGCAGACGGCGCCGTGCTCCTCGGCGACACAGGCCGCGCCGGGGCATTGGGAGTCGGTCTGACATTCGTCTCCTGAAGCGGGGTAGAGCTGACAGAGGCCCAATTTATCGTCGGCGCTTAAGACTTTCTGGCTCCCGTCGGGGAGGTAATTGGGCGACATGGTGGCCACGTTATGAGCGAAGGTATGGGCCAGACCGAGGACGTGGCCGAGCTCGTGAGCGAGAACGGCGGTAAAATCCACCGTGAAGCGTTGGTCGTCGCGGGGCTGAAATGGACTGGCCTGCAACTCCCAGCGATATCGAGGGTGGTTGAGGACGACGGACATCCCCTGAGGACCGGTGCCGGGACTCAGGACCGTCCAGGCGATACGATCGGCTAGCTCTCCGGTGCCGGTTCGAAAGTAGACCGGGAGTTCATCATCGGAGACCTCATCGAGGGAGTCTCGAAAGCCACCCCATTGCAAGCGGGCATAGGAGCAGGGAACGTCGTTCCAGACCCCGGCGGCCTCCTCAATGACCATCTGTACGTCATCGGCGGTCAGCTCATCAACGGGGTCGCCGACGAAGACCAGGGAGAGGGGAAAGGCGTCTTCCGGCAGTTGGAATCCCATAAATTCGTAGTGAAGCGATGGCCAAGAGAGGGGCTGTGACGGGTCGGGTCTATCGGCAGGGGGCAGCAATTCGGCCAGAAGAGTGGACGGCAAGAGCAGCAATAAAAATGAGCCCATCCAGAGCACCGCCAGGCGGGCGGGAGGGGTTCTATTCTTGTGGCGGCGGGGGCTGGGCATCTTCGCGCTCTATAGAAATAGTAGCTTCGTTTCGTAATTGCTGCAGGAGGTGTCTGCGACTCTCTTCGATTCGACTCAACCGAGCACGGTGGCGCAGAAGCTCTTCGACCTCATCAAAGCCGCGGACTCCCGGTGGGCGATGTTCGTGAACCCAGTACACCTCAAAGCCAAAGGGGGTGTCGATGATCGGGGTCAGCCCCTCCTCGCCGGACTCTTCGAAGAGGACTTCGGCGGCGGCCGGGTGGACCTGATGGCGCTCGATCCATCGAAGCTGATCGAGCTTAAAGGTATTCGGTCCCTGGCCAATCTTGTGGGAGAGTTTGCCGAAGTCGTCGGGTTCTTCAATTCGCTCCAGAGAGTTCTGTAGGGAGGTGCGAATTCGCTCGCGGGTGAGCTCGTCGGCCCCGCGGGGAAGACGAACCGAGAGGGTGGAGGCGTGAACTCGCTGCCCTGCCGGGCGTCGCTTCGCGATTCGATCGTAATGTTTTCGGAGGGTCTCTTCATCGACGATCTCCTCGCTGGTTTCGCCGAGAATGAGCGTTTCCAGAGCCAATTCCTCTCGGATCTGAAGGCGGAAATCAGCCTCCGATTGATTTTCGGCCTCCAGATAGCGGTGAAAGGCGGGGGCCGAACCAAATCGAGTCTCGATGCGACGCTCCATCTCCTGGTCCACCTGCTCCGATGGGATCTCGATATCCGACCGGGAGATATGATCGCGCAACAACTCTCGATCGATGAGTCGCTCAATGACCTCCCTTCTTTTCCTATCTCTAATGGAGTCGTCGAAGGGCTGTCGAGTGTGTCGGTAAAGCTCGGAGAGTCGGTCCAGGCTTCGCTCCACGTCTGCGTGGGAGATCTGGCGCTCATTGACCACAGCGGCGACGCGCTCAGGCTCGTCGTCGGAGGCCTCTATATAATGTGCCGTCGCCTGAATCGTGACCTCCTCGGAGTCCGAGGAGAATTCGACCCGATCATCGCAGCCCAGAAAGAGGCATAGCGATCCGACCACTAGTGATGTGGTCGTCATCATCATCGGTATGAGAGGTTGTCGGATCATGAAATTCGAGGTCAGAAGAAGTGCTGCGTTCCGTAGTGAGCGGTCGGGCGTCCACATTGAGAAATGCCAATCTGGGGCGATTCCATTCCCTCATCCCGCCGATCGTGGGAGGGAAGGAAGAAAAGATCAAAAAAACTTAGATCCATATTTCATCTCCTGCGTTGGTAACTCTCGGACCACAAACCCATCCCGTCGAAGGGATTCGCAAAGCTAAGGAGATGACCCATGAAAACGTTCGCTGCACTCGCAACTACTGCCATTATCTTATTGGGGTTGGCCTGGAGCTGGAATGACACCGGTGAGCCACCGACCGATCTG
>SKNI01000085.1 GCA_007120615.1 Myxococcales bacterium
GCCGTCGCGAAGGCCGACGACGTAAAATTCCACGGTGTCGCCCACGCTCAAGGTGAGTTTGCCCTCTTCGTCGATATATTGGCCGCGGTCGGCGACGCCTTCGTCGGGGCCGCCGAGATTGACGAAGATATAGCGGGCGCCGATGGAGACGACCGTACCCTCGACGACGTCGCCGGTCCGAATATTGGTGAGGCCGCCGGAGGTTCCACCGTCGGCGTCGAGCATGGCCGCGAAATCGTCCATGGTGGCATCTTCGGAGTCGAAGCTAAACCCGACGTCCGCCATGGGGCTCTCTTTTGGCTTCTTTGCGGCTTCTTTTGCCTCCCGGGCGGCATCTTTCTTCTTCTTCTCTTCTAGCTTTCGGGCGGCTTCTTTCTGGCGAGCCTCTTCGGCGGCTTTCTTTTTGGCCGCTTCTTTCTCTCGCTTCTCTTTGGCCAGGGCTTCCTTTCGGGCTTCTTCTTTGGGGTCGACGACCCGACGGGCAGCGGCCGCTTCTTCGGCCTTGAGCTTGGGAGCATTCGGAGCGGTGGTCGGCGCTTTTGGTGCGCGAACAACGCCGTCTTTGTCCTTCGACTTCGGAGCGCCGGCTTCGGCACTTCTCGGTGCTTTCTTCTCGCGCTTTTTTACGCCCGGTTTTTCCGCTTTCTCTTGATCTTCTTTTTTCGAAGCCATGAACTCGCCTGGTTAGTCTCAGTGCCGTTAATTTACCTCCGATCGGGAGGCCTGATTTTGCTGCGCATAGTGTAGGGAAATGGCGCGATTGTAAACCTTCGCCCGGCTATTGTTGAAAGGAAGCGGTCGAAAGGTTTCGATCTGGAAGGGAAATGTTTGGTGTGCTACCGCTATTCCACTGATGATGAAGTCCGATGAAACACCGCATCATGGAGTAGAGATGTCGAAACGAAAGAGAAGCCTCTCCGGTATCAAACCCACCGGAGAGCCCCACCTGGGCAATTATCTGGGGATGATTCAACCGGCCATCGAGTTGCAGGACGAATATGAGGCCTTTTATTTCGCCGCCGATTATCACGCCCTGACTTCCGTAAAAGATCCGGTCAAGATGAGACGGCTGGTCTATCATCTGACGGCTTATTTTCTGGCCTTTGGCCTGGATCCGAGCAAGTCGGCCTTCTTTCGACAATCCGATATCCCCGAGGTCACCGAGCTGACCTGGATGCTCAGTTGCGTCACCCATATGGGCCTGTTGGAGCGAGCCCACGCCTATAAAGCGGCCATCGATCGGGGAGAAGAAAAGGAGATCAACCACGGGGTCTTTAGCTATCCCGTGCTCATGGCCAGCGATATCTTGATCTACGACTCCGATATCGTGCCGGTGGGCTCCGATCAGATTCAGCATGTGGAGATGACCCGCGATATGGCCCAGAAGTTCAATGGGTTCTTCGATGGTGATTTTCTAAAGCTGCCGGAGTCCCGAGTCCGAAAAGAGGTCGCTACGATCCCCGGGACCGACGGTCGAAAGATGTCGAAGTCCTACGGAAATCTCATCGAGCCGCTCTTGCCGTCCAAAAAACTTCGAAAGCAATGCATGAAGATCGACACCGACTCCAAATCGCTGGAGGAGCCAAAAGATCCGGACACCTGCACAGTTGTGGCGTTGTATCGCCTGGTGGCCACGCCCGACGAAGTAGCTGAGATGGAGAAGAATTACCGCGCTGGCGGCTACGGCTACGGCCACGCCAAACAGGAGCTCTTCGAGAAGCTCGACGCTACGTTTTCGCCCTACCGCGAGAAATACGACGCCATCAAAGACGATTCCGAGTATCTCGAGGGCGTTCTGGCGCAGGGAGCGGCTCGGGTTCGCCCGGTGGTGGAAGGCGTGATGGAGCGCGTGAGGGGCGCGGCCGGGTTGGGGCGGACTTGATGAAACGTCTAACCGCCATGCTGGTAATGGGGATCGTTTGCATAATCTCGGCGACCGTGAGTTTCGAAGCTGAGGCTGCCGATTTTGGAGGGTGTGCCGACGATGAAGGGGAGATGTTGACCATCCACCAGATCTGGGAGGAAGGACGCCAGCAGGAGCCCGAGTTTCGAGCGAAGCAAGAGATGGTGGCCGCCGAAAAAAGCCTGAGTGATGCGCTGCAACTGGAGCGACGGCCCAGTCTGTCGATAGAGGCTGAAGCCGACGGCGGCCAACGAGTCAGCCCCGGCGAGGAGCGCGCCTTGGGGGTGAGCGCCCGTGGAAATATGCGGGGGGTGGGGAGTTGGACTTTATTTGACGGGGCCCGTTCCTGGCGAGCTAGAGAGCAGACATCGCGATGGGAGGAGGCGCAGGCGGTGGGTGCACTCTTCGAGCATGAATATCGGATGGAAGTGGCCCGCGTCTTTGTAGATGCGCAGATCGCTGAGGCCCGACTTTCCTCGCTGGAAGCGGAAGCGGTGGAACTCAACGAGTTGGCAGTGGTTGTCGCTCAACGGGTGGATGCGGGAGTAGACGGGACGTATGAAGCCCAGAGGATGGAGGAGGCGATCGCTCGATCCGAGCGCTTACTCTCCGAGGCCGCCCATCGAAAGAGAAGAGCGATCATTGAACTCTCCGATCGGACCGGGCGTTGCGTGCGGCCGATGGAACTCGAGATGAGCAGCGGTGAAAAGACGCTCGAAGCCGAGGAGTATGGCGGCAGTCCTCGAGTCGAGATCTTTAGTAGGCAGGCAGAAACGCTGGAGGCCACCTCCGAGAGCACTGCTCGTCAGGATTGGGTGATGGTGAGACTTTTTGGGGCGGCGGGGCTCTATGCATCCAGGGCCTATGATGATCTGTGGGAACCGGAGTACTTCGCCGGAGCACAGGGAGTTTGGCGTCCCGACTTATTCGGTATTCGTCGAACTCGCGCCCAGGCCGATATGCACCGTGCGCAGGCGTCGCGGGCCCAGGCCGAGGCCGAAGAGAGAGCGATTCGACGGGAGCGAGCATCCTTCCAGCAGATTCAACGGGAGGCCCAGGACCGTCGACGGGAGTTTGTGCGGGAGTCGGAATTGGTGGCTAAACGTGTAGAGGTCGCTTCCCAGCGCTGGCAACAAGGCGTGGGAACCTGGATGGAGGCGATTGAAGCTCGAGAACGGCGGATTGATGTGGAGTTGGATCGTCTCGATTTTGAGCGCGAAGTTGCCCATTCTGTTGTGGACTATGTAGATCGTAGTGGGCAAATCGATGAACTATCAGGCTGGTTGGGATGGGAGGAGCAGGAATGAAGGTACGTCGACACAACCTGGCCGGGATCGCACTACTTGTTGTGGCAGTACTCGCCGGGTGTTCCGACGGTGAGCAGCCCGAGTCTGACGAGGGTTCTACATCGGCGGAACAGAATGATTCGACGTCGGCTGTTCAGGCCGGAGTGTGGGAGATCGAATCCTCCACCATCATCGAACGGCGACGGTGGACGGGGCGTCTGAGCCCCCTGCAAATTCAAGAGGTGCGTGCGCCCCGCGACGCAACTGTGGTGGCCGTTGAAGTACAAGACGCAGAGAAGGTGGAGAGAGGCCAGGTTCTGGTTCGGCTCTCCGGTCCCGATGTGGTGGCCAGAAAGAGCGTGTTAATGGAGCGCCGACAACACTTGCAGCAGGAGTTGGAGCGCTGGCAGGGATTAGCCGAGATTCAGGCTGCCGGTCCCGCCGAGGTTAATGAGGCGACCTTGAGACTTCTGGAGGTGGAAGAATCGCTGGCCGAGGTGGACGCTTCGCTTCAGTCCTATGTGGTGCGGGCGCCCACGTCGGGACGCGTCGTCGCTCCCGGCGTCGGGCCTGGCGCGCACGTCTCTCAAGGGCAGGAGCTATTGCGCCTGGAAGACGCGGCGGGTCTCGGACTTCGCCTCTCCGTTCCCGGGAGTGAGACACACTATTTTCGCGATGCCGAAGAGATCAGCGTCTACGATGAAGGAGACGTAGAGTTGTCCATCGACCGGATTTCATTCGCCGACGATACTCACGACGCCTTTGTGGAGGTCCGGATCTTTCTGGCCGAGGTGGAAGACGACCGCCGACGAGAACTCACCGTTCGTCATGAGTATCAAGAAGAGGTCCTCCTGGTTCCCTGGACGGCGGTGGCCAGCGATGACGATGAGCACTGGGTATCCCTGGTGGTCGGTGATCCGGCGAAAGCAGAGCGCCGAGTGGTAACCCTTGGGCGGGCCCATGCGGCGGGTCTGGAGGTAAAGAGCGGTCTCAGCCCCGGGGATCTGGTGCTGGAATATGAGCCACGATCGGTGCCAGAAGGGCGCGAGGTGGAATCGCTGAGGATGGATCGATGATCGGCGGCCCCACCACTTTCACGGTCGTTCTCAAATGGCTCACTGAACATCGGGTGGCCATGGGGGCGCTGGTGATGGCCACCGCCGTGTTGGCGGTGATTTCAGTTCTCCAGATGCCGCTGCAATTGCTTCCGGAGATTCGATATCCTCAGGTACGGATCATCGGGGATTTGCCCGGTCAGACCTCCCGGGTGATCGAAGAGAGTATCAATGAGCCCATGGAGGCGGCGTTGGTTGGCACGCCCGGTGTGGTTCAGATGGAGAGCCGCTCCGGTGATGGGCGGGCCTATATCGATCTTTTCTTCGAGGCCGATTACGATCTGGATCGAGGGTTGCGAGATGTCACCCAGGCTGCTCAGAGAGCCCAGGCTCAGATCCCCGCCGAGTTTCCCGAGCCTCGAATCTTTGCGGTCTCCACGATGGAGGAGCCCGTCATTCAATACGCCTTTGGGTCGTCGACCTTATCAGCGCCAGAGATTCGACAGCGGTTGAGGGCCAATCTCCTGCCCAGACTGCGTTCGGTGGAAGGGGTGGAGGCGGTGTACGTGGGGCGAGAGGAGATCTCGGAGTTGGTCATCGATATCGACCCTCATCTGCAGACGTCGATGGGGGTGGAATTGGGTGCCATCGAGGAGATGCTTCTGGATGCCACCAATCCTCCGCCCAGCAGCGCCATGCGCACTTCCCATTTTGAGGGGATCGGAGTCCTCGGGGAAGACGGCTGGGACGTACAACGCTTGCAATTGCGTCCCCTCTTTGTGGACGGACCGGATCGATCGGTGCCCCTGGCATCGATCGCCAGCGCCCACCGGGCTCCCTCGCAGGAGAGCCTTCGAACCCGGCTCAACGGGGAATCGGCCGTCCTGGTCACCATACACCGCGCTCCCGGCGCTCACGCGCTGCAGATGGCCGATGAGGTCCACCGGATTTTGGAAGAGGCGAGTTCGACGAGCGCCTTTGAGGAGATCGAAGGTACCCTTCTCTACGACGACTCTCGGGTGACGAGGAACGCAGTTCGAAGCGTGGTTGTCGCCGCCGTGGGAGGGGCTCTGCTTGCGATGGTGTTGTTGTTTTTCGCCCTTCGCCGCCGCCGCTACGTTCCGCTGGTTGCTCTTGTTGTGGGAGTGAGTCTCTCGGCGGCCCTGGTGGTCCTCTTTTTGATGGGGATGAGCCTCAATCTATTGACCCTTGCGGGGCTGTTGCTCTCTGTGGGGCTGGGCCTGGATTATGCGATCATCTACCTGGATCGCCTCGATCGGGTTCGAAGAAAGAAGGGAGAGCCAGATGAAGCTCATCTGAAGGCGATGGCCGATGTGGTGGGGCCACTTCTGGGGGCCTTATTGACCACGCTGGCGGCGGTGCTGCCCTTTATGCTGGTCGAAGGGCTGGTAGCGCTCTTATTTCGACCGCTGATCTGGACGGTGGTGATCTGTGCTATCTTTTCGTTTGTCTTTGCGGTCATTCTTTTGCCGACCTTCGCTCGCGCCGCCGACGAGGAAGATGACGATGAGGTTGGAGCGCCGGCGCCCTGGTTGGGACGTCTGATTCGCCCCTCCCTGGGCTGGCCGGTGGCCGTGCTCCTGGGGGCGGTGATGCTCTGGGGTGCGCAGACCTTGCCTTTTGAAGTCTTACCTGTGGTGGACGACGGCTTTGTGGATGTTCGAGTTACTCATCCGGTGGGCATTCCCATCGAAGAGATGGACAGACTCACCAGGGATGTGGAGCGGCAATTGCAATCGGTGGAGGGGACGGAGGCACTCTTTGCGACGGTGGGGGGCTATTTTCGGGAGGGGCTGCCTTCCTTTCGTCCGGGGACGGCCAACTTTATGATCCGTGTCGATACCGATGGAGGGGCCCGTCCGTCGGCGCAGTGGGCCGATGATGCCCGCCGGGCTGTGGAGGAGTTGGAGGTTCCCGATCTAAGCCTGCGAATTACTCCGCCCCGAATTCGCGGGGTCCAGACCCAGCTCTCGGATGCGGATCTGATCGTCGTGCTCACCATGGAGGACGGGGATTTGCTCTCACTAAGCGAGGTGGAGACGCAAATTCTGGAACTTCTCGGTGGTGTGGAGGGTCTCATCGATGTGGAGCGGATGCGAGGAGGAGTCAGTCCTCGCTGGCTGGCTCGGCCCGATTATCAGGCCCTGGCCGACCTGGGGGTCGAGCCTTCCGACCTGGCTCGTGTGGTCGACTACGGGTTGGAAGGAAAGATCTTGCGCGAGCGAATGGAAGGTGGTGAACCACTGGCGCTGAGGGTTCGTTACCAGCGCAGGTTCGCCGGTGGACCGGAGACATTGGAGGGGTTGCGGCTGCCGTCGAGTTCCGGAGGCTACGTGCATCTCGGCGGGGTGGTGGACTTTGAGCTCATCGAGGAGCCCACGCATATTGAGCGGCGGGAGGGACAGCGGGTGGTCCGGGTGGCCGGACAGCTCGATCCAGGGGGGCCGGGGCCGGCGGTGGTCGCCGAGAATGTGGAGCGAGCCCTGGCAGAGGCCGACCTCGCCGACGGGGTAAGCTGGTGGTTGGAGGGAGAAGTTGACGCCCTGGAGGAGACCCGCCGGACCTTTACGATGGCGCTCTTTCTGGCGCTGATGATGGTGTTGACGATTCTCCTGGTTCAATACGGCTCGCTGTCTTTTGCGTTGGCCGGATTACTCACCATCCCCTTGAGCGGGGCGGGAGCGTTTGCGCTCCTTGGAATCCTCGGCCGACCGCTGGACGCGATGGTTCTGGCGGGGCTTTTGATCGCCGTGGGCATTGTGGCCAATAATGTGATCCTGGTGCTCTCGGAGGCCAAAAAACGAGCGGGAGCAAAGGACGTCACCCTCGAAGAAGCTCTACAGCTAGCTGCTCAGGAGCGCTTGCGGCCGATCACGCTCACCGTATTGAGCACTGCCATCGGAATGAGTCCGCTACTTCTGGGAGGATCCGAGGCATTTGGACTGTTGCAACCCCTTGCCATCGCCGTGACCGGTGCGCTGCTGGTGTCCATCCCGGTGGCCTGTATTCTACTTCCTGTGGTGGCCAAAAGCTTCTCCCTGGGAAGAGATCGCTAGAGCGCCTCCGATGTTGTGCCGGTGGAAGCGGACCATACTCGCTCTCGATTCACGAATATGGGGCGTTGTGGAGACATGCTTATTTTCCAAGGATACTCTTTTGGTGAATTCACACCATAGTGAAATTACACCATAACGTAATTACACGATAGAAATAATCACGATATTCGTCGAGACATCGGCAAAGCTCATCGGGGTGAGGTTCTGAACCCCTTCGCCACATCGATTAAAGAACCGGCTAAAGAAGTTACCTTGGTAGCGATCTATGCATCTGGGTCGGCGTCACTATCAACCGGAGGCTCCCCAGATTCGTTGCTGACACAAGTTGTAAAGTAGCCGCGGAAAGAGCGGATACCTTCGTCCTCGACCTCATCAAAATAGTGTCTTCGATAGTTATCCAGTTGATCGTAATCCTGCCGTAATACATCGAGATCAACGGAGTCGTTCCGCAGCGCGGCTGCGAATTCATCGAGTCGCATTCCGTCATATTGTTCTCTCTCCACAAGCATTGTCGTCGGAAACGGTGTCAGCGCACAGGAACTACGCTTCTCGATTTCTGCCTCCAACTCAGGGGAGAACTCCTGCAATTGCACCACTCCATCAATGACCTGAAAAAGACGAAACTGAAACGTGACGAGATCGGTAATGGTAGATTGACGTATGGAACCACCGATGCGCATTCCTGAAGCAAAAAGTCCGGGCTGCACCTCGAAGTTTGTGCGTCCTGAGTTATCGTACCACTCCACCTCACCACGATCATTTTCCTCAGCAAACACCTGCCAGGTGCTCAACTCGTTGCCACTGGCCCGAATGACTACCTCGTCCCCCTGCTCCTCACCGTAGAATGTCTCGACGTTCGTGAGATAAATATCTGCTACAGGAATTCCCAATGAATCTTCCGTACAATCCTCCCGCTCACCATAAACATAAGATATCGAACCATCCCCGGCTCGTTGACTCATCACGACCGGATTATGAACCACTTCTACGCGATCGATCGTTCCGGCGATGACGGCCGTGCCAGAAACTCGCCAGGCATCAAAATTTGGGCCATCAATCGTATATTCTTCCCCGCAGTGCGATGAGCCTGAGATATCCACCATCGGCAACTCTCCGCTAACCTGCTCCGGGTCCGTAGAGCAGGAAGTCAGACTCACCGCCAATGCGCAAATAATAGTTCCGACCATATAAAACT
This sequence comes from Myxococcales bacterium, assembly GCA_007120615.1. Classification (GTDB taxonomy): domain Bacteria; phylum Myxococcota_A; class Bradymonadia; order Bradymonadales; family Bradymonadaceae; genus SKNI01. The sequence goes on from SKNI01000085.1 coordinate 8,517, forward strand.
TTACTCGTAAATCTTTCATTTTTTCTCCAGTGTTATCGTTAAATACTCGCCAAATCTATTCATCCATCTTCTCCCGTTGCGATCAGTATATCCTTTCGAAAGAGACGGGCCGAGTGTTGGACGGCCGCCTCAAAATAATCCAGAAGCGCGACATGACTTTCATCATCGATGACAATGAGATCTCCCTCAGACTCAATGGCGTCCAGGGCTGTGACGTCAAACCAGGAATTAGCCGCAAAGGCCACCTCCAAGATCTCCGGATTCTCATCGAGTCGAAAGGCTTCATATTCGGTGTCGAGACGAAGTCGATCACTGAAGTCGGAACGCAATTCAAAGGCCGTTCCGTCGGCGCGTCGCCCTCTGATAACAATCGAGTGTCCGCCGAGTTCCGCAGGGGCGCCTTCGGGAAGTTGGTTGGCGTCGATGGAATCGAAGTGGAGGATAAATCGGCAAAACTCACCTCTCCAATAATAGAGCTCCCGGGTCCCAATGACACTCTCCGGATCCAGCAGATCTGCGACGATCGGCTCTCCTAAAGTCAGATCCACGTCTTCATCGCAGGTATCGGCATGTCGCAGGCTAAGTCGTGTAAAAACCATCCAGGCCTCGTCGATCTCCAGACCATTATCCATTGGTAACGCTTCAGAAGCGGTGTCATCGAACACGGAGAATTCCAGATGCATCTGGGGTGGGGCTTGCTGCGGATTCCCCACGTCGGTGCCGACACAATTAAGCGTCCACAGAGAGATAATTAGAGCGAGCAAAAGTCGATTCATTGCGGATTTTCCTCTTCGATTTGCGTCAGGGGAAAGAGCTGAATATTTAACTGATAAACCACTTCCGGGTTCTCTTCACTATCCCCAAATTCGAGGAGTTGCTCTCTAAATTCGTGGATACGCGCTTTGAATTCCGCAACTCGATCCCTGTGGACGCACACCGTCAATGCACTGATGTCGCGAAACTCACGAGACACCTCCGTGATGGACTGCGCCGCGCGCTCGAGCATCTGTCGGTGATAATTTCCGATCGCCAGGGAGCGAACCTCATGTCCGGTGGTCACACTGAGTTCTCCCCTCACGATCTCACCATTCTCATCTCGAGAGAGCAGCTCCAGATCAAAGAGCACATCCAGAGCCTTTGCAGCCTCCCTTTTTGTGATCGGCGGACAAAGTCGCCCGGCGATCCACTCCGGGTCGGCCTTGAAATCGGAGCGGGCGGCCATCTCGCGAATCGCCGGAAAATACCACCGGGACAGATATTCAAACATGCTATGATCCAGCCGCCGCGCTTCCCGAAAGCGTCGGCGGCTCGAAATTCGTTCAAACGCCGCATTCTTCTCATGACGGTCATCGCTTTGATCAAAGACCACCAGATCTGCGAAAAATCGCGTCTCTGCCGCCGTCAACCCAAACGCTCCCGCCACAGCCTTCGCGCTCTCGGCGCTCAAGTTGCGCTCTCCATCCATGACCAATTTAATGAAATTCGGAGAGCTAAAACCGGCCTTCCTGGCAAGGTAGCGATAAGAGAAGGCCGACACATTTCTTTTGCCCGCTTGATAAGCGTCGGTCAAAAACGTGCGGTACTCCAAATACTCGTAAATGTCGGGCTTCCAATCGGTCATTGGGACTTCATATAAAAGTCAATGGTATCAGTGTCGCGTCGGGTGTAGACCTCAAAAAGCGATCTCCCGAAGAACCGATGGCAGAATACGTTCAGACTTATGGGTAATCAATATATATGGGGCTATTTCCGTATTCATCCTGAATACGAATCTGGTAAAGAGGCCCTTTAGAATACAGAAAGGGGCATCGTTTTTTCGATCTACTCTAGGTTGAAACGCTTCTGGTTTTCGTCGCGGCCCCTCCGGTCTCGCGGAGGCCCACTCGTTCCGGATCAGTAATTGGTGAACATTTTCAGCAGGTTCGGCCCTCGTGCTGGACCGCCTTCGGTTACCCACACGCCTCCCCGGGGGCCTGCTCCCCGGGGAGCGTTCCGTGCCGCCTACCAACGCCAACTCCGATCGTTCACATCGCCCACCAAAACCAAATCCGATCGTACCGCGTGTTTCCAAAACCCTTCACCCCCGCGCCTTGGACATCAGGCGCCGGAGAGGAATTCCGTCGACCGACGGCCGCACCTCAGCGCCCTCTCCGATTTCACTTGCCCTAACACATTGGCTCCGTTATCGTTCCGGCGCCTCGCATTTCGGGCGGGGCAAAAAGAGCCGCGAATGTATGGGGCTCTTTTCTTTGACGATGACCTATTAGCTCGTCCCGCCTATCGGGGTCCGGGTGCAGCGACGGGATACGAACCGCCATGCTGTTAGCTGTGATATCGGGGTTTTTGCTGGCCATCGCCGCCCCCTGGATCTTTAAACTCTTTCGCGACAAAACCGGTTGGGTGCTCTCCCTTTATCCGGCCTCTCTGGCCGTATATTTCGGGGCCACGTTCTTCTCCGATGTGATGGAGGAGAAGGTCCTGGTCGAGGAGTTTGAGTGGGTCCCGGCGCTGGACATTACGTTGACGATGACCGTCGACGGGTTGTCGCTGATCTTTGCGTTCTTGATCAGCATCATCGGGACCTTCGTGGTCATCTACGGTGGTGGCTATCTAAAGGGCGACAAGGATATCCCGCGGTTCTACGTCTTCATTCTGGCCTTTATGGCGTCCATGCTGGGGCTGGTACTCAGCGATAATCTGATGGCCCTCTTCGTGTTCTGGGAGTTGACCAGCATCACGTCGTTTATGCTCATCGGCTATTATCACGACAACGCCAAATACAGAAAATGCGCCCACCAATCGATGATGGTTACCGTCGGTGGTGGTCTGGCGATGTTCGCGGGCA
>SKNI01000197.1 GCA_007120615.1 Myxococcales bacterium
ATCTGGTGGATCCCCCGAAGTTCGTCACTCCTGACTATACTCCCGATCACCAACCCGATAGTCCAGAGCAGCCGAAAGTCGCTACTCAACAGGGAGAAGCGCTCCACTTCGAAGCAGCATTATCACATGGAGCGATTCTGGACGCCAGTTTTGATGAGATTTTCGCAGAAGTGCGGGTTCAGGCCGGCGAAATGGTCCCCGAGAATCGGCCCCCGTTAAACGTAGCTCTCGTCATCGATCGCTCCGGTTCGATGTCCGGCGAGCCCATGGAACAGGCTCGGGAGGCAGCGCGGACCTTCGTAAACGCCCTGGAGCCCAGCGACCGAATTTCGATCGTATCCTTTGACCATCAGTCCAGGATCGACGTGCAGTCCACCCTGGTCGATGAAGAGGGCCGGGCTCGACTGAATCGGGCGATCGATCAGATGAGAGTGGGGGGAGCGACCAATATCAGCGATGGACTCCGCGATGGTTTCGAGCAGGTTCGACAATTTCGGGAGGCCACCACCGTGGATCGCGTGGTCTTGATGACCGACGGAATTCCCAACGTCGGGATCAGCGACACCGAAGGCTTGCAGGCGAAGACCCGGTCGATTCGAAACGAAGGAATCACCGTCAGCGCTCTCGGATTCGGGACGATGTACAACTCCGAGATGATGGCCGCCATGGCCGTAGAGGGCGCCGGAAACTTCCGTCATATTCGCACCTCCCAAGATCTGGAATTGGCCTTCTCCGAGGAGCTCGACGACCTCAGAAATACTGTGGCCTCCGGAATTCAACTGGAGCTTCGACCGAAAGAGGGCGTCAACATCGCCAACGTCTACGGATTCAACACCGAAGATATTCAGGGCGGACAGAGAATTACCCTCGGAGATATGCACGCAACCGCAAGGCGAAGCATCATCGTTCGGTTGGAGGTAGATAAGGGACGGGCCGGCTCCAGACAGGACCTGCTGGCGGTGCAGTCTCAATTCGTCGATCGAATCGTAGAGAGACCCCTGAGTGCCAATTTCGACCTCGGTGTGCAACGGGTCCGTCGTCAGAATGAGGTCGATAGTTCGGTCAACTCTCGGGTAATGGCTCGGGTCGAAGAGATTCGCACCCAGGAGTCGCTGCGAGAGGTCATGGACCTCTACGCCAGCGGTCAGGCCGAGCAGGCCACCAAGCGTTTGGAAGTAGAAAGTCGACGAAGCAGAAGGGCCCGTCGAAATTATCAGATCGAGGAAGAGTCCGAGGAGGCCCAGCGGGTTGAGAATACCATCGACCGAATCGGATCGGGGATTCGTCAAAACCCCTCCCCGCGATCGGCGCCGGCCCGAGACATGATGTTTGAGGAGGCTGACATCTCGTCCGCTACCATCCAGGGGCGCTGAATCACCGGTCGACGGCCTCTTTAGCGAGAGGCCGTCGACCCGCTGGAACCGAAAAGAATAAACGTAAACTCCAACATCTGAGAGAGGCTACCAATGGGACGTCTGGCGCAGCGAGAATTAGCAGTACAAGATTTGCCGGTAGAGCATGACAAGACCGAAGCGTGGACCTTCGCACTGGCAGGGGTCATCGCCGTATTCATCGGGCCGGTTCTGGCGGAGGTCGCCGGCGCCCACGAATTGATCTTTATGGCTCTGACCTTTGGAGGAGCCGTGGGAGTTCTGGACACGATCGGAGTCGAAGACACCCCGGAAGTCGCCACCCGGACCATGGCAGGGCTGGCGCTCGGTGCTTTTCTGGCCATCGGGCTCTACTTCTATGAGTCCATCTTATTGGGGGGCCTGATCCTGGGTCTGGGAGTGGTGGCCACGCGATGGATCTGGATTGCAAAGAAGGAGAGAAATTACCTGGCTGCTGCCGCCGCGGTGGGTCTTGGTGGGGCAGGGGTCTGGTTGATGGCGTTGATGGTCGAGCCCTCTTCGGCCTGGGCGGGGTTGAATTACCTGCATCCCGTTCTGTGGGGCTTATGCGCCGGGATGGCCACGCTGGCCCTGGAAGTGCCGCGAATTCTGGCGAGACCGAGGTGGGCAAAAGGTCTACCGCGGAGAACGTCGGGACGACCGGCAGGAGAAGAGCGAGCCGGAAGATTTTGGAGAGACTCGCGAGGTCCGAATGAGGAAGAGTCGATCGACCAACAGACGCAGCAGATCATGGGGATCTACGACGATGTGGTGCAGGCCCTGGGGAGCAGTGAGGAAGACGACAAAATTCGCTCCAGCGCCGACTCCGCCGTGGAGGCCTGGCAGGAGGTCGTCTCTCAGCGAGAGCTAATCTCTACGTTCAATCCCACCACTCAGCGCTCGCGGGTTCAGAGACGTCACCGACAGCTGGAATCTCGAGCGAAAGCAGAGGACTTCGAATGCGAAGAGGTCAATCAGGCCCTTCGAGAGTTGGAAGAAGAGATGAGCCAGTGCGAAAAGCTGGTCGCCCACTCCGTAGCCCTGGGCGCTCGCCAGGAGCGACTTCGCAGCGCGTTGGAGCGGCTACGCCTCGACGCCATTCACAGACGATGCAACGGGCTCTACGAAAGCGAAGTCTCAACGAGCCTGGCCGTATTAAATGACCTGGTCGAGTCGTCGGTCACGGAGCGAGAGATCTTTCTTGGCCTCGCTGACGACGGTGAGTTAGTGGAGTGATCCAGTCCTTGACCGGGGAAGGTGTGGCGGACAAGATTGGGCCACCACAACTTCCCCGTCCACGATTGGATACCGACGATGACCGAGCCCTCAATATTGGAAATTCACAGCCATTCCACCGTCAGTGATGGCAAATTTACTCCGCCGCAGATGGCCCAGATGATGGCCGAAGCCGGAGTCGAATTGTGGGCGCTGACCGATCACGATACGGTCGACGGCGTAGCGCTGGCGAAAGAAAAAGCGACCGAAGCAGGGGTGGCCTTTGTTCCGGGAATCGAGATCAGCGCCGAGCTCGACGGCAACTCGATTCACGTCCTTGGATACGGCTACGACCCCGAGACCGAGGCTCTTCGCGACTACGGCGGCAAGATGATACAGGCTCGCGAAGATCGAATGGCGACGATGGCAAAG
>SKNI01000120.1 GCA_007120615.1 Myxococcales bacterium
TCTTCGCCGAACTCATCGAACTCCTCAGGCTCTCCCACCTCTTCCGAGATCTCTTCTCCCTGCGCAGGATCCTGAGAATAGACCACCTGGGTTATCACCTGGGGTTGCGTCACCCCCTCGTCCTGCACAACGATCAAAACCAGCAACGTGATCACGACCAGCGCCGCCAGAATCACGGCGATCATCGCATTCTTCGACGCGTCTGACCTGCCCGGGGGCCCGGTGGCAACGGCGTCGCTCTGGAGCACCGGCGCATCCTCCTCCAGCAACTCCCGCATCGCCCGTGCGCTGGGAACCCGTTCGTCCGGTTGTTTTCGCAGCGACCACTCCAGAACTCGCACAAAAGGCTGCATCTCAGCCACGTCCGGCAATTGCGGCGGGTCGTCTCGAACGTGAGCCACCATAACCACATGAGGATTCTCCCCCGTAAACGCGGGCTCTCCTGTTAGCATCTCGTATAAGATCAACCCCACCGCGTAGAGATCGGCGTGACGAGTGACCGGATCGCCGGTGACGTTTTCAGGGCTCATATATTGAGGCGTTCCCAGGGCGATCCCAGACTGAGTAAGGGTATCCAGCGGGGAGCCCTCCACGTCGCCGTGCACGAATTTCGCGATCCCAAAATCCAGAATCTTCAGCGACTCTTTCTCTTCTCCCTCGATGGACGGATTTCTGATGAGTCGAATATTTTCGGGCTTCAGATCTCGGTGGACCACCCCCTGGTCATGAGCAAATTGGAGAGCATCGAGCATCTGGTAGGAGAGCGCCCGGGCCAACTCCGGCGACACCGGCGCTTCGGCCTCGATCATATCACCCAGGCTCCGGCCCTCGACATACTCCATCACCATGAAGAGCACTCCGTTATGCTCCCCATAATCAAATAAGGTGATGATATTGGGATGGTTGAGACGGCTGATCAACAGCGCCTCTCGCTCAAACCGCTGATGCTCTTCGCTGTCCACCGCTGTCTGGGGCAACAGCGTCTTGATCGCTACCTGCCGGTCGATCCCGAGTTGAATCGCCCGAAACACAACGCCGTACGAGCCCCGCCCCAATTCATCTACAATCTCATATCGGTCGGCGATAATTTCGCCGGTCTGAAAAATCGTCTCTTCCGGGGTCATACCCTCGAATCCGCATAGTCGGCCAATTTCACGCACCTGCCGTGATCCCCAGATTACCCCCATCCCTTGAGGGGAGCAAGGAAACGGAATGATAGCTCATCCCCCAGTGTTGTGCGAACGAAGCATTAGCCTTGTCCGCCTTGCTTTGCCACCCGGCGCTATGGTAACGCCCACCTAACTTTATTGGTCAACACGATGCGTATCAAAAACAGGAGTACAAATGGGTTTTCTCGACTTCCTCTTCGATAAGGAAAAAGCGCACGAAAAACGCCTCAAGAAGCTTAAAAAGACGCTCACCCACATGTACGTCCAGGCCGCCGAGCGTCAGTATGCTGTGGAAACCCTGCGGGAGATGAACACCCCGGAGTCGATTAAGATCCTCCTGACTCGCTTTCAGGAGACCAACCCCAATCACACCACCGACGCCGACGAGAAACAATACGTCTACTCCGTGCTCGTCGACCTGGGGCGCCGCGGCGACACCGACGTCATTGGCGTGGTCACCGAGTACCTCAAGACGATCGATGAGAATATCAACTGGCCCCTGAAAGTGCTCACCGATCTGGTCTCTTATGAGCAGATGGTGGAGCTTATCATTGAGCTCTTAGAAGATCTGAACGTCTACTATCAGAGAAGCCCCGAGAAGAAGCGAGAACTTATGCTTCGCGCTGCTGAATTTCAGGACCCCAAGCTCGCCGAGCAGGTCGCTCGCTTTCTGGAAGATGACAATGAGACGATTCGATTTCTGGCCGTCGACGCCCTGATGGCCCAGGAAGAAGACGAGCTCGCCGAAGAGCCCCTTCGCGCACGGCTTCGAGAAGAGGACTCCATTCGAACCCTTCAAAAATTGGCCGAGATCTTCGTCGACAAGCCAGGCTGGAAGATCCCCGACGAGGAACGAGAAGACATCGACGAGCTTCTCCCCGATGGATTTGGCGTACATAAGAGCGGCCACATCTATCGAAAGAAGAAATAAGGAGAACCGATGATTCGCCTCTTGATCATCGGCCGCCCCGCCCAGGGCTGGTCGGAGCGCCTCAACCAGGAGACCGGCGACTCGCTCGAGATCGACACCGCCCGTCTTCCGTCGGCAGGAATTCGCCAATTCGAGGCCACCCCTGCCGATCTGATCATCATCGCCGACGATCGAGGCGGATCCCGGGTGGAGACTTTGGTCCACGCGATCCAAAAGCGCCCCCTGGGCCAGCTGACCCCGCTCCTTTTAATCTGCCCGCTGCCCACCGACCAGCCCGTCGAAGAGCGAGTCGACGCCCTGGAGTTGGCCGGTTGGATCTCCTCGGAGTCCTCCCCCTCCTCGGTTTTGGACCTCATCGAAAAAGCCCTGGATCTGGACACCGGTGAACTCACTTCCCAGTCGACCACCGAAACGAGGTCCGAGGGTGCCGCTCAACCCGATCACCCTGCCAGCCAGCCCCCCACCGGCGGCGCCTCCTATTTTGACGGCGACGTCGTCTTAGAACCCATCGACGACTCCCCCAGACCCCGCCGGGTCGACCGAAGCTCCATATTTCGAACACCCGCTACCTTCACCGACGACAGCCCCCTGGAGGCCGACGAGATTCGCCGCAAACTCAAAGCCGTCCGCCATGAAGACTATTACGCAATCCTGGAGCTACGCCGAGGAGCCGAAAGCCAGACCGTCCGCGAGGCCTTCCACCGCCTCCAGGCCCGCTTCGCCCCCGACTCCCTCCCCTTCGAACTCGCCCACCGCTTCCAGGACGAGTTGGCCGAGATCCGCGACGCCCTCGAAGATGCCTTTGCCGTCCTGGGCGATCCGGACCTGCGCGAACCCTACCTGCGACACACGGTCAAATAGACTGGCGAGAGAGGAGAGAGGAGAGAGAAGAGAGAAGAGCAAGGGCAATCGCCAAGACGCAGAGAACCGCCA
>SKNI01000575.1 GCA_007120615.1 Myxococcales bacterium
CGAAATCGTCGAGAGGCGGGTAGCGGTGGGATTTGATGCTCGGATGCAGATGGCCCGTCTGGGGCGGCCGGTAGCGGAGATCGATGATAACGGAGAGCAGCAGGTGGTGGCTCCCGATCGTCGCGTCATTCCGATGCAACTCCAGCCTCATATAGCCGTAGAAGTATTGGATTGGCTCAAACTTCACGGCACTTATGCGGCGGGACCAAATACCTTTCGAGGAGAATTGTGTGATACGCCCTATGCGGGCCAGAGCTGTTATATGGCGCAGGCGATCATCGAACCGTCGAGGCCCTGGCCCAAATTTCGGGTGGGTAATTTCCAGCCCAGCATCGGCATTCGTCATGACGATCACACCATGTTGATTCGAGACGATGTGAGCCGAACCAGGGCTCCGATCATTCCGGCGAATTATGCGGAATTGGGAGCTGAGGTAAGCTACCAGCCGAGATATTGGCTGCGTATGGAGGCGGGAGGATTTCGGGCCGACAGGCTCTCTCAGTCCATCGGAAATCCGGATATAGTCTCTCCCAATGACGTAAGCTATCTGGGACGAATTACCTGGATGCCACAGCTGAATCTCGATGAATCGGACTTGAGCTTTGTGGGGATGTTTGGAGCATCGGTATTTGGCGCGGGAAGTTTCCGTATGGAGAACGTCTTTGCCGGAATCGGTCTTCTGGATCGAGGCTCATTGATTCTGGAAGCCGCCCATTTTGGCAATGGTTCTTATGACGACAAAGATGGGTTGAATTTGTCGTCGGTGCTCTCGGTACAGGCCAGGGAGTGGCTGATCGTTGAGGGTCGTCTGGAGCGTGGATGGGTGGGGATGGACGAGCAAGCCTATGAGACTCGTGCCGCCGTAATCGGGCTGCAGTTTTTTCCGATTCCCTACGTCAAGTTGCGGCCGGAATATAGATATATACGCACCGATCAATATGCGATGGGGCAATATACGGCGCAGTTGCACTTATTCTTCTAATTCTTCTGCAAGACTCACCAGAAAGGCTGCCAGCTGTAACGCATCAGGGTTTCGTCGGCCGGCGGATTCCATGCCGGGACAAGGTCGCCGGCCTGGAGCGATAAGATGATAAAGGCTGCCAGAAGAGCGAAGAAGACGTGGGAGGCGGGCCAGAAATGCTCGTCAGGCGTTCGGTGGCGCCGCTCTACGATGTGGTAGTTGATGGCGGCCAAAATGGCGGTGAGCGTCAAGATGGTTATGGGTCCATGGAAGAGGCCCACTTCGGGATGAAAATAAAAGGGAGGAAGGGTGACTGCCGACGCTGCAGCCAGGCCGATTCCGGCGGAGAACCGTGTGGAATAAAGGGGGCCTCGGATCTCGTGGTTGGGTCTCCAGAAGGTTGTGATTGTAAAGGCGACCACTGCAGCTCCGCAGGCGAGGTAGGGGCCGTAGAAGCTCGAATAATCACCGGTGATATTTGCGACGATGAGCACTCCAAAAGGCAATAGAAGTGCTCGATAAGCGGGGCGCACGGGGATAGAGAGCTGAACCTTTGTGAGCTTGGAGCTGATCAGCCAGGCGATGATGGAGAGTAGAAATCCGGTCAAAACGGGCAGCGCCCAGGATGAGTTTCCAAGGGCCCAGGCGGCAAAAGTGAAGAGCGAAAAGGTGATGATTCCGCCGGTGTCGAACGGTTTTTTTCGAGCTCCGATCAGGCGGGGGGCGGCGAGGTTAATCAGGGCCAGTCCGATAAAGATGATTATGAGATGGGCGTTTTGAAAGATGAGGACCGTAAGGGCGTCATCGGCCAGCTTCTGGAGGATAACGGCCGCGGCGATGGGCACAAAAAGGTTATCGGAGCCCCGCATCGAGATCGCTTCCGAGCCGGTCAACAAAATGGCGGTGGCGAAGGCGATATGCAACAGGTTCGGCCAGGGGAGGTCGGAGAAAAAGGGGGCGGAGATCAGGATTGCGGCAACGGAGATGATGAAGAAGGCAAAGCTGCCCTCAACGCTCTTGGTTCCGTCCTGGACTTGATAGCGGAGTTTTCCGTAGCGCGTTCCCACAAGGGCTGCGAAGGCGTCGGCGACGCCCAAAATCAGGACCGATGAGAAGTAGATCCACAGATCATCGCCGGACAATAAAAAGACAAAGAAGATGGCGATGGGATAATATTCGCTGCCTCGGGACGTGGAAGCGCGGTCCACGGCGTGCAGGCTTTTGAGCAGTTGAAAGCGGGAGGCCACGGCGAAGACGGCGCTCATCGACAGCGCCATGATCCCCACCACCCAGGGAGAGGTGATCAAGATCGGGAAGAAGAGGCAGACGCCACCGCTGAAGAGGTGGACGAATTTTCGGCTTCGCTCCGGGTCGGGGGAGCCGAGGCGGGCCCAGGCTTCGCCGGCGGCCAGAACGCAGGTCAAAAGACCCAGCAAAATGGCGGCGCCTATGAGGTCACCCGATTCGATCACCGGGAGACCTCCTCGACGATGAAGTCGCCATAGAAAAAGGCTCGGTCCTGGTCGTAGAGGTCACCCGACAGGTCTTCGAGGTGGTGAAGTTGGTCCGGAAAGTACTCTCCGCCCCGGCGGGGAACCATCATATTCCAGTACGCAAATCTGGCGCCGGGGTTGGCGGCGTCCAGGAGGGTCTTAAAAGCTGCTCTGGTGGTTTGCTCGTCGAGGTATTCGAAGATATCGGAGAGGTTATATCCGTCGAATCCCTCGTCTCCCCAGCGAAGGGCGGCGTCTTCTACGGTTCCCCGACAGAGGGTCAGACGATCGAGGCCGTCGCGGATGGCCTGATATCGCTCTTCTTTTAGATAACCGGGAAGGGCGTCGCCGAAATTACCTCGCAAAATGAACGTTAGATACGGATTGTCGTGGGTGGGGAGACTTTTAAGGGCTCGTTCGGCGCGGTGCAAAATCTCGCGAGATACGGGACCTTCCACGTAGCGAAAGAACTCCGGATCTCGGCCCAACCATCCCATGACACGGCGGCTGAAGAAGACTCGAAAGAGGAAATTCCAGCGTCTGGAGTTCCAGACGTTTTCATAAAACTCTTTGCGC
>SKNI01000339.1 GCA_007120615.1 Myxococcales bacterium
CGATCATCCGGCGCCCCGTGGAGTGGCGGCCCTTGGCGGTGAAGGATTCAATCTGGTGAGGTATGCGCCGGTGGTCTGGGCCGATAGCCATCGAATCGAGGGCAGCACCGATGAGGATTTCTCAGGCGACCCGGTGATCATCGAGCAAGAGTACGACGGAAAGGCCATTCACGGGGGACTCGATGCGGGCCAGACATGGTATTATCGTGTCGTGGCCATCGGCGGGGAGGAGCGAGAGCGGACCTCTCGGGTAGTATCGGCGACTCCCACGGGAAATGACCTGCTGTCGATATACGTGGAGATGGACGAGGCTGACCTGAGCGAACTCTACGAGCGCGATCCTCAGAGCGATGACCGCTTGCCTGCCACTGTATTTGTCGGCTCTTCAGACGGTCCCGAGGTCGGCGTGGAGGGGCTGCGGTATCGGGGCTCGACGACCCGAACGTATGATAAGAAGGGGTTTAATATTCGCCTCGACGATCGGCCGGAACTCGACGAATTTCCGAATTTCAATTTTCGAAGCGAAGACCGAAGAGCGGGCAATCGGCTGGCCCTCAACGCCATGTGGACCGACCCCACGGCGATGCGGGAAGCGTTGAGCTTCGAGATGTATCAGGAATTGGGCCTCATCGGGCCGACCACGTATTTTACGAATCTCTATATCAACGACATCTTCGAGGGGCTTTATATCGGGCTTGAGAGGATCGATCGCGAGGCGATTCGTCGGTGGGGGCTCAATCGAAGCCGAGGTGAATTCACCATGGTCCGCGATGAATCCAAGGGCAATCGTCATCGACCGGAGATCGCAGGTCGCTCCATCTTCGGTCAGAATATCGATGCCGTGGTCGACAGCGATGAAGAGGCCATCGAACTCTTTCAGCAGATCTTTCGTTATCGCGGCGAGACCGAGGATCAGAATTGGGAAGGTGTACTGGAGTTGGTTCGCTGGGCCCGGTCGATCTCGGCGGGGCCGGCCTATGAGACGGAATTCGAAGAGCGCTTTAATGTGGAAGCATTCATCGATTTTCTGGCCATTCACGTATTGACCCACGACCGGGACTCCCTGGATATCGATTATTGGCTCTATCGCGATGAGGACGAAGACGCCGAAGACGGTCGTTGGCTGTTGATTCCCTGGGATAAGAATCTGACCTTCGGAGCCCATTATTTCTCGGGCTTTCAGGGCGTAAACGACTTTATGGTCTACGACCGCGACTTTCTTCCCACCATGAATAACGCTCTGGTCGATAAATTCTTCGCCACCCCGGCGTTCGCCGCCCGCTTTGAGGAGCGCCTCCTGGAGTTGGCTACAGAGGTCTTTGATGACCAGTGGTTTGACGAGAAAATCGCGGAGTACGCAGCTCAGATTGCACCGTCTATGGCTCGCACGCCGGACTCTGAATCCTACGTGGTGCATCCAGGTCAGCACCACGAGCGGCTGGGATGGTGGATGGAGCACCGTCAGGCATTGTCGGACTTTATAGATCTCAGGCGATCGTATCTTTTGGCCCATTATGGAGCGGAGGACGGCGCCGTAGAATCGGGTCGCCGCGTCGTTCACGAAGGGGGTTGGGTGGCCGCCGACCTAGAGCCCGACGGGGAGTTTGGCGGTACCTGGTCGGTGGAGATCATCGACGACAGCGAGGGAGACCAAGACTGGGTCGGCATCGACCGAATCTGGGAGGTCGAAGTCTCCGAGCCCGTCACCGGGGAGTTGACCCTCTACTGGCGCAACTCCCCGGCGGAGAGCTGGTATCGTCAGCTCGAGAATCCGGGGCGTCAGTGGTATCTCGACGCGTTCGTCTGGACGGAAGATGAAGAATGGGAGCGCATCGAGTCGGTGGCGTCGCCATTTTCCAATAAGATTGTAATTCCGGTTGAACTCACTCATACGACGCGCCTTCGCGTGGGGTATTGATCTCTGCAAAGTTCGCGTCGCAGGCGTGAGCCGCTGCCTCATGTCTCTCGAACTGCGGATGACCTAAGAGCAAAGACTCGTTGATCAGCGTCCGGCTTCCAGGCTGCTCAATCGATCTTCCACCGAGCCAAGCTGGTTTCGGAGCATTTCGATCTCATCGGCCTGAGCATCGATGATTTCCTGCTGCTCTTTGATGGCCTGGATAGCGAGAACTCCAAAATCGTCGTAGGAGAGACTAAGAAACCCATCGGCGTCTTTGGAGCTGACAATATTGGGGAAGTGCTCTTGTACATCCTGAGCGATGAAGCCGTAGGTAGGGTTGCCGCCATTTCCTCCGTTTTTATAGCGGTACGATGCGGGCTGAAGTAAGAGCACCTCGTCCAAGACTCCGTCGATATAGGTGATGTCTCGTTTTAACTTCCTGTCCGAGCCGGTGAGATAACTTCCAAAGAGTCTCATATCCGAATTATAGAAATTCGATCCAACGGTCACTAAGTCTTGCTTGAATATCGCCAGTCGGTTGTCGTCCGGGACATAAGCGATCACAGCCGAGCTCGTGCCGCTGAGCCTTCCTTCGAAATAGAGGCTGGCCCAATCATCGGAGGAGTTGGAATTCAAATGAAGATTGCCGTTCGTGCGGATATGCTGCTCAATTTCGAGGTAATTTCCGTGTGTGGGAAGCCGGACGAAGCGATCATTGAGATAGGGTAGATTGATCGAAAATTGATCCGTGCCCGAGAGATTGAGCCCGTCTCCTGCTGAATAAGTCGTATCTTGCTGGTCGTCGCAGATAAGCTGACCGGAATCGGATACTCCAACGGCGACCTGACTTCCAGTGCAGGATTGATTGGAGACCGCAAAATCATTGCCATCGTAGGTAACGGGTTCGGGCAGATCTCCACAACTCCATGCGGTGCCATCGTGAATCGCAACCTGGCTTCCCTCACAGCTGAGTTCGGCCAGGGTGTCGGTGGAGTCGGTGACCTCGGAGGGAACGCCTGTGATCTGGTCCCAGGCGACCGAGTCGATTGCGTCGCTCATCACGGCGCCAGGAGCAAAGGCACTGGATGTGACCGAGCCGTCGGCGACGCTTAGAGCTACCTC